>JBEKAW010000022.1:0-14491 GCA_050015715.1 Candidatus Krumholzibacteriaceae bacterium | reverse complement strand
AAGAAGAACCTCATATTCGGCCGCCTCGACCGCGTGGTCGAGCCGTCCCCCCTGCGCCGAGAGCCGGAGTGCCCCGTCTTCGGAAGTTGCGGCGGCTGCCACCTGCAGCACCTGAGCTACGAGGACGAAATCAAGTTCAAGCGCGAGGACATTCTCGAGGACTTGGGGCGCATCGGGAAGATCACGACCGATTTCAAGAGCATCGTCGCCGCTCCCGAGCGCTACGGCTACCGGAACCACGCCATCTTCAAGGTCGACGACGAGAGGCGCCCCGGATTCCTCATGAGGGAATCCGACACGCTCGTGCCGTTCCCGCCGCAGGGGTGTCTCCTGCTCCCGGCGGAGATGCGAGAGGCGATCGCCGCGATTCCGTCAGAGGCGTACGAGCCTCTCACCGAGGTCCGCGTGCGTATGGACCGGGACGGGGGCGTGCATTTCTGGGGGCTCCTCGATCGCGTCGGCCCCCCCGAGGTCCTCATGGGCGCCGGCGGCCTCATGTTTCCCGTGAACCAGGACGCGTTCTTCCAGGTCAACCGGTTCCTCGGCACGCCCCTCATCGAGCTCGTCCTCTCGCTCCCGCGCGGCATCAAGCGCAAGCTCCTCGACCTCTACTGCGGCGTCGGATTCTTCACGCTGCCGCTCGCGAAGATGGCGCAGGAGGCGTTCGGAATCGAGCGGGATCAGTACGCGATACGGAACGCGGTCGCGGCCGGACGCCTCAACGCGATCGCCAACGTGAAATTCAGACGGGGAGTCGCCGAAAAGGAGATCGGGAAGCTCGGCGGTTTCGATCTCGTCGTGGCCGACCCGCCGCGTCTCGGGCTCCCGCGCTCGGTGCTTCAGGGAATCATGAGGATCAAGCCCCAGGAGATCATCTTCATCTCGTGCGACCCGCCGACTTTCGCGCGGGACGCGAAGGCCCTTATCGAGGCGGATTACCTCCTCTCGGAGGTCCACCTCGTCGATCTCTTCCCGGCAACGTATCACGCGGAGATCGTGGCGGTATTCAGGAGAGGCTGAACGTTCCGGTCCCGGCGCCCCGGCTCAATCATCCACGATAACGCTCTCGATCTTGACGTTGAGGCGTTCCTTGTCGTAGAGCCTGTCGACGTCGACGAGGCTCGGCGACTTGCGGACTTCCTTGAGGGACACGACCGCGAGCTTCGCCCGGCGCACCGCCACCATGTGTCCGAACCTGCCCTCCGTGACGAGCTCGACCGCGCTGTGGCCGAACCGCCGCCCGATCTGCCGGTCACGCTGGGACGGGGGCGCCCCGCGCTGAAGGTACGCGAGCGCCGTGTAGCGCGTGTGCTTGAACTCGTGCTCGAGGAGCCCCTTGAGGTAGTCGCCGACGCCGCCGAGGCTGTAGTGCCCGTACTCGTCGAGCTTGCTGTCCCGCCGCGTCGGATCCTCTCCCTGGATGTGCGACCCCTCGGAAACGACGATGATCTTGTAGCGGTGCTCGAAGCCCAGGGGATCGCTCTCCTTCTGCTGCTGCTTGAGAATCGAGATGAGATTGTCGACGACGAACGGATACTCGGGAATCAGGATGATGTCGGCGAATGCGGACTCCCCGCCGCGCAGCGCGAGCCATCCCGCGTGCCGCCCCATCACCTCGAGGAAGAATATCGTCTCGTGCGATTCCGCCGTGTGGGCGACCCGCTCGGCGCTCTCGCAGATAACGTTCAGCGCCGTATCGAAGCCGAGCGTGTAATCGGTTCCCGCGAGGTCGCGATCGATCGTCTTCGGGATGCCGACGACCGGAAGGCCGCGCTCGGAGAGCACCTCGGCCGCGCCGAGCGTGTCCTCGCCGCCGATGGCGATGATCGCGTCGAGCGAGAGCTTCTTCATATTCTCTCTTACGATATCCGTTCGATCGTTCTGCGGGCTCACCGGATTGGTCCTGCTGCACTGGAGCTTGCTCCCGCCGAGACGGCTGTACTCGCGGATGATCTCCGGCCCGAGCTTCACGATGTGCCGGTCGTTCTCCCTGATGGCGAGCGCCTGCCAGCCTCGCTTGAGACCGAGCACCTCGATCCCGCTCATCGACGCGCGCTCAACGACTCCCGCGATCGCGGGGTTGAGCCCCGGGGCGTCGCCGCCGCCCGTCAATACTCCGATCCTCATCTCGATTCTCCTTCCCTTGTCGAATCACATTCCCCTTTTCTCTTCATGAACTCGTCGAAGGTCATCTTTTGCGCGTAACACTCCTTCTCCATGTACTTGAGGAGTGGAAGAAATTTCTCTGCGGGAACGAAGCCGGGAACGACCGTCACGAGCCCCCCGTCCCGGTCCAGATAGGCGAGCGACGGGTATCCGCGCACGCCGAACATGCGCGCGAGCGCCACGGGCGTATACGTCTGCCCCTTGTAAACCAGTTCGCCCGTCCTGCCCTCGGCGTCCACCCGTATCGTGACGAAGTTATCGGCGAGGTATTTCTTGACGTCGGGGTTCGAGAAGGTCTCCTTGTCCATGACCTTGCACCAATGGCACCACCCCGTATAGAAATCGATGACGACGTGCTTGCGCTCCTTCGAGGCGAGCGCCATTCCATCGTTGAAGGGAAGCCACATCTTGGCGTCGATAGCGGCGGATTCGCCGCCGCCCTTCGAGCCGCCCTTTCCGCATGAGCCTGCCGCGAGCATGATGCCGATCGCAGCGGCGAAAAGAATGAGCGCCCTCTTCATCAGATGCCTCTCCTTCCCGATGAAACCGGAGCGTGCGCCTTCGCCACATGATACGTAAGCGCGGGGCGCAGCGCAACGTACTTTGTCGCGCTCCTTGTCGCGCTCGCCGCTGCGCCCAAGGTCCCCCCTTGATAATTCCATGCGCAGCCTTTATCATCCCCTGGTTGCCTTGTTGATACAGAAAACGACGGCAATTACCGGACATTGAACCGAAAGAGGGACGTGCCATGAGAGGTCTTTTCGGAAAAGCAGTTCTCGGTGCCTTCTGTGCTCTGATCGCTCTCTCGATCACCTGCGCTTGCACCTTCGCGCAAACGGCGGGCGCTCCAAAGGCCGCCGCGACGCCGGCCGCGCCCGGCCCGGCGAAGGGCGTGCACGTCGATCGATGGCTCGTTCTCGGGCCGTTCCCGGCGCCGCTGCCGGCCTTCAACGCCGAGGCCAAGGACAAATACGGCGCGTCCCAGCTCCTCTCGTACGAAGAGATGCCGCTCGCGAAAATGAGGCCGGCCGAGGGGCGAGCCCAGAACGTGCTCGTCGGCGCGAGCGCCATGTGGAAGGGCGCCGCGGCCGACACGAACGGCCTTTCCCTCGCGCGCGACCCGAAGCAGCCCGGGATCGCCTACCTCGCCGCGTACGTGGAGGTCCCGCGATGGACGAAGATCGGCGTGAGCGTGCGCTCGAACGCCGCGTTCAGCTTGACGGTCGACGGCGCCGACGTCGTGAAGAGCGAAAAAAGCGCGGGCTTCAAGGACAAGAAATCGGGCGAGGCGAAGCTCGAGCGTGGAAAACACCTGCTCCTCGTCAAGGCAGTCCGCATGCCGGCGGATACGACCGGGGACTGGCGGCTCGACGTGAGCGTGTCCGGCTCCGGAGCGGGCGCGGCGCCCCCGACGCTGTCCACTACCCCGGATAGAAACCTCTCCCTGAACGAAATTCTCTACCTTCAGCAGATAATGGGCACCGCGATCTCCCCGGACGGGAGCCTCGTAGCGATCACGACGGGGAAGTACTCCCGGACGGACGAGAAATACCGGAGCTGGCTTGAGATCCGCAGCTTCGAGGACGGCTCGCTCGTGCGAACGATCAAGGACGTCGACCGGATGTCCGACGTCAGATGGGCGCCAACCGGCAAACGGCTCTCGTATACAATCGAAGGCGACAAGGACACGGGCTCCCTGCGCGTTCTCGACCTCGACACCGGCGTATGCAGCACCATTATCGAGAACGTGAAGAACCTCGACGGGTACCTCTGGAGCCGCGACGGAAAGTCGATCGTCTACTCCGTTTCCGAGAAGGCCGAGCCGGACAAGCGCGGCGTCAAGCTTCTGACCAACATCCAGGACCGGTGGAGCAACGGCGGGGACCGCTCGTTCCTCTACGTCACGACGGTTCCGGGGGGCGAGACGCGGCGCCTCACCTCCGGCACCAAGACCACCGGCATCTACGACGCCAGTCCCGACGGCACGCATATTCTCATTTCAAGAAACTACGAGGATCTCTCGCAGAGGCCCTATGCGACGACGGAGCTCCTCCTCATGAATCTCAACGATCAGAGTGTCGAGCTCCTCTGGAAGGGGCCCTGGCTCAACGACGCCTCGTTCTCCCCCG
Source organism: Candidatus Krumholzibacteriaceae bacterium (assembly GCA_050015715.1). Classification (GTDB taxonomy): domain Bacteria; phylum Krumholzibacteriota; class Krumholzibacteriia; order Krumholzibacteriales; family Krumholzibacteriaceae; genus SSS58A. The sequence continues at coordinate 10,196 of JBEKAW010000022.1, read as the reverse complement.
ACGGGAAGAAGATTCTCATCCATGCGGGGCCCTCCTCGTTCGGACCGGCCGGGGTCAAGGTGAGCGAAGGGATGATCCCGAACGACTATGACGGCCAGCTCTACATCTTCGATATCGCCACGAAGACGGCGGAGCCCTTGACGCGCGACTTCGATCCCGCGGTCATGGGCGCCACGTGGTCGAAGGTCGACGGCAATATTTATCTGACCGCCGAGGACCGCTCGAATACGGGCCTCTTCCGCTGCAACCCGAAGACGAAGACATTCGACCGGATAGAGACGGGATTCGAAGCCACGCAGGGGGGCGATATCGCGACCGACAAGCTGCACGCGGTATACGTCGGCTCGGGCGCCGTGCAGTCGCCGCGCCTCTATGCGATCGACCTCGCCCGGGGAAAGTCGCGGATGATCTACGACCCGAGCGCGGACGATTTCGCCGGGATCGTGCAGGGCGCGGTCCAGCCGTGGACGTTCACGAGCTCGTCCGGGAGAACGATCGACGGCTACTTCTACCTGCCCCCGGGCTTCGATCCGCAGAAGAAGTATCCCTGCATCGTCTACTACTATGGCGGCACCTCTCCCACGACGCGCTTCTACGGCGGCCGCTACCCGAAGAACCTCTGGGCCGCCGAAGGGTACGTCGTCTACGTGCTCCAGCCGAGCGGGGCGACCGGGTATGGACAGCAATTCTCGGCGTATCACGTGAACGACTGGGGCAAAATCGTCGCGGACGAGATCATCGAGGGGACCAAGAAGTTCATCGAGGCGCACCCGTTTGTCGACGGCAAGAAGGTCGGTTGCATCGGCGCCTCGTACGGCGGCTTCATGACCGACCTCATTCTCACGAAGACCGATATTTTCGCCGCGGCGGTGTCCCACGCCGGCATAAGCTCCATCTCGAGCTACTGGGGAGAGGGCTACTGGGGATACGCCTACAACGCGGTCGCCGCCGCGAACAGCTTCCCCTGGAACAGGCGCGACATCTACGTCGACCAGAGCCCGCTCTTCAACGCCGACAAGATCAAGACGCCGCTCCTCCTCGTGAACGGCTCCGTGGACACGAACGTCCCGACCGGCGAGAGCGAGCAGCTCTTCACGGCGCTCAAGCTCCTCGGGAGAACCGTCGAATACATCCAGGTCGAGGGGCAGAACCACGCTATCATGGATTTCAAGAAGCGGGACATCTGGTCGAGATCGATCATGGCATGGTTCGACCGGTTCCTCAGGGACGAGCCCGACTGGTGGAACGACCTCTATCCGTCCGACGCGGGCACTGCGCCGGCTGAGCCCGCGAAGATCGGCGTCAAGGTTCTCCAGAAACCGGACGGCGCGAAGGTCGTTCTCGGCGAGGTCAACCGCGAGAACGTCGTCTCGAACATCGCGGGCTGGGACGCGGAGTACTTCACGTACAAGCCGGACGAGGCCGTCATCGGCGAGCTCGGGGGGCGCCTCGAGGGGGTCTCCCTCGTCGTCGTCTTCGGCACCTGGTGCAGCGATTCACACCGCGAGGTCCCGCGCCTGTGGAAGGTGCTCGACACGATCGGTTTTCCCGCGGAGAGCTTGAAGATGATCGCCGTCGAACGGGCCGGCGTGACGGCCGACGCCGTGCTCGGGCAGGACCTCGTCGACTGGTCGAAGAGCGTGCGGGCCTACTATCAGATCAAGGCGGTCGAGAGCATCATCGTCTACCGGGGCGGCGCCGAGATCGGGAGAATCGCCGAGGCCCCCTCGAAATCGATCGAGGCCGACCTGCTCGACATTCTCAAGCGCTGATCGTAGGGCGCGGGTCCTGTCGCCGATTGCACCCCGCCCGTGCTCGCTTACGCTGCGCGCGGTCGGGGGCCCCATCGGCGCCACCCGCGCAAGCACCATCGGCGACAGGACCCGCGCGGTTCAGCTCTTGATGTTCGGCTGCTCGAGGCCGTAGCCCTTCTTCTTGTCCTCCATTTTCAGCAGGAAGGCGAAGATCAGCGCCAGAACGCCGATCGCGGTGAAGATGATCATCGGCCTCGTATAGTCATAGCTGGTCGTCGTTTGCCCGTCCACGATCGCGGTCGACAAGACGCAATACTTGTCGAGCACCCAGCCGATCAGCGCCGGAACGAACATCAGGGCGACGAGGTTCTGGATCCAGAAGATCAGAGCGTAGGCGGTGCCCAGCCGTTTCTCGGGAACGATCTTGGCAACCGAAGGCCACATCGCCGACGGCACCAGGGAGAATCCGATCCCCAGAACGATCATGAGCAGAACCGCGATGAACCAGTGGTTGAGCGCGGGAATCGAGAAGAGCATATGCACGAGAATGATCAGGATCGCTCCGATTATCATGATGGTCGCCCCTTTACCCTTGCGGTCGTAGACGTTGCCGAAGAGGGGCGTGAGCAGAATCGTGCCGAAGGGGAGAAGCCCCGGGATCAGGCCTGCCCAGTTCTCGCTGACATTGAACTTGTTGATCATGAGGCTCGTCGCGTACTTGAGAAACGGGAAGACGGCCGAATAGAAGAGGGCGCACAGGATTGCCAGATACCACCAGCCGCGGTTGCTGATGACGTACCAGATGTCCTTCAGGTGGAACTCCTCCTCGCTCGATTTCTCGACGTTGCCCCTGACCGCGGCCAGCGAGGCATCGAGCCTCTTGTCGTTGAAGGTATAGACGAAGAAGGCGAGGAGCCCGATGCAGAGCATGATCAGGCAGATGAGGAGCGGAGCGCTGACGGTCCCGAATTTCTTGGCGATCGGCAGCGAGGTGGAGAGCGCCAGCGCCGTGCCCAAGCGGGCGATGGCGAGCTGCAGTCCCATGGCGAGAGCCATTTCGTGCCCCTTGAACCATTTGACGATGACCTTGGTGACGGTGATACCCGCGACCTCGACGCCGACGCCGAAGATGGCATAGCCTATGGCGGCCATCCACACCTGCGCCGGGAAGGTCCAGAAGAGAATGTGCCAGCTGTGACCGGTGAGGGCATGGGTCGTTATCGCCCAATACTTGATCGAACCGCCGCAGACCATGACGATGGCGGAGGTCACTCCGGAAAAACGAACGCCCATCTTGTCGAGGATGATTCCGCCGATGATCAGGAAGAAGAGAAAGACGTTGAACCAGCCGTAGGCCCCGGTGAACCACCCATAATCGGTGCTGCTCCAGCCCAATTGTTTCTGGAGCATGCCCTGCAGCGGCGCCATGAGATCGGCCATGTAGTAGCCGGCGAACATGGTGAAGGCAACGATCAAGAGGGCCGTCCAACGCGCGGCCTTTGAATCACTGAGAAGGTGATGCAGCTGTTCAACCATGGTTCACTCCCTTTGTGCCGGGGTGGAGAATTCCGGTTCCATACCACTAGGTCGGGGGCCATGATAGCAAGTCCCCCTTTTCCCGACAAGGAGGTTGATGAAAAAATTCTCTGGTCTTTCCGAAAATATCTGTGGTATATTCCCCCTGTACGTATCGTTTCTGCCGCCGCGGATTCAGGATCTCGGCCGCCGAAGAGAGGTGAGTGTATCGGAGCAGGAAACACGGAGCTCGTGAATCAATTCTCGCAGTTTTGAACAGGTTAGTGAAAGGATTCCGGTACAATGGCTAAGAAAATCTATGTTGGCAACCTGTCATTCAATACGGACGACGAACAGTTGAATCAGCTCTTTTCGCCCTTCGGCCGGGTAATCTCGGCCCAGGTCGTCAAGGACAAGTTCACGAGCCGTTCCCGTGGCTTCGGCTTCGTCGAGATGGACAACAACGAAGAGGCCGACAAGGCGATCGCAGCCCTTAACGGCAAAGACGTCGACGGCCGCGCGCTCAAGGTCAGCGAGGCCCAGCCGCGCGAGGACAAGCCGAGAGGCGGCGGCGGCTTCGGCGGTGGCGGCGGCGGCGGACGGGACCGCGATCGTAGGGGTGGCCGCGACCGCTTCTAAAGCCGATTATTTTTCGCGAAAAGCCAGATTGTGCTCGCTATTTGCTAGCAAAGTGGTATATTGGGTCGTGGTGTGCTTTTTCTAAGGAGTTGCTAGTCGAAGTCAGTAGCTGAGAATCCAAGATCGCCGCGCTGCAAGGGCCCTATCGATACAGTACGATCTCCCCTCATAACCCCGGGACACTTCTGAATCGATAATAATCTTGTTAGTACGTTTTACGGGCAGGCCGCCAAGTCGGGGGCCCCCGGAAACGATCGGGGATTTGAATACGAAGGAGAGGTGAAGCGTATCGGTTCACGGAAAGCATAGAAAAAGGCATCAGGTTAGCTTAATTGTTAGAGTTCTGGTTTTTGTTAGTGAAAGGATCTAGATAATGTCAAAGAAGATTTACGTCGGCAACCTGTCGTTCAACACGGACGACACCCAGCTGAATACCATTTTTTCGCCGTTCGGCACCGTCAGCTCCGCGCGCGTCATAAAGGACAAGTTCACGGACCGCTCGAGGGGCTTCGGATTCGTCGAGATGGACAACAATGAGGAAGCCGACAAGGCGATCGCAGCCCTCAACGGCAAAGAAGTCGACGGCCGGGCGCTCAAGGTCAGCGAGGCCCAGCCCCGCGAGGACAAGCCGAGAGGCGGCGGCGGTTTCGGTGGCGGCGGTTTCGGTGGCGGCGGCGGCGGTCGCAGGGGCGGCAGCGGCGGTCGCGATCGCTTCTAATCGCACGATAGGAAGCTGAAACGCAAAAAGGGCTCCGGAGCGAATGCTCCGGGGCCCTTTTCTATGGCGGGGTCGACGAGACTCGAACTCGCGACCTCCTGCGTGACAGGCAGGCGTTCTAACCAGCTGAACTACGACCCCGCCGAATCTCTATTCCTGCAAATGCCGAGCCACGGTGTCCGGCCCGGCCCGAAAAGGCGCGCAAAGCAAAAAATGGCCGACTCTTACCGCCAGCCAGACAATAAATACCAGAGAAAATGGCTAATGTCAATCGCTTTTTGGGATTGTCAGGATGCGGCAGACGGCCTCCGCCGCCGCGTCGTAGACGCCGTAGGTGACGACGGTCGCCGGGCCGGGGGCGACGAAATCCACGGCGTAGGGCCAACCCACGACGACGACCACGGAGGCCCCGGAGCAGACCTCCCGCACGACCTCCTCGGCGAGTGGCCTTCTGTTGAGCAGAAACACGACGTCCACCGGGGCGCCGGGCTCCTTGGACAACGAGAAGACTCGTCCTTCGAGATTCGAGACGTCCAGTGGCGTTTCGAGGCGCGGGCCCCCCTCCCCCCCGGGAACGAACCCCTTCAGCGCTCGCGCGACGAAGCTCATCGTCGGGAATCTGTCGAATTCCCCCTTCTCGGAGTAGAAGACGAGCTTGAATCCACGGGCCGGGTCGAAGACGCTCGCCGCCCCTGAAGCTCGTTGGGCGCGGATCGATTTCTCGGCTATCTCCCGGTAAGTCCCCGGATCTCCCGGAAGCTCGAACTCGCGATCCCTCGCGGCCGCGGCCTGGAGCAGGCGCTCGACGCGCGCGAGGGACGATTTCAGAAATCCCCCGGAGCCCTTGGCCGCAAGCTCGGCCCAGACGGGGCTCTCGCTCTCGGCCTCGAGCCCCGCGACGACAGCCTCGACCGGCTTCGAGAAGAGGAGAATGTCGTTTCCGGCCTCGAGCGCTCGCGAGCAGATATCCACGAGCCCGGCGACCTTCACTCCCTCCATCTCGAGCGCGTCCGTTATCGCGGCCCCCTCGAAACCGAGCTCGCCGCGCAGCAGATCGCCGATGATCCCGGGATCGAGCGTGGCGGGAAGGCTGCGTCCGCGCGGCGCGATGTGGCCGATCATGACGCTTTCGACCCCGGCCGCGATTCCGCTCGCGAAGGGCGGGATGTCCCGCTCCCTGAGCTCGTCGAGGGTCGCCTCGAGAACCGGAAGCGCAAGGTGCGAGTCGACGCTCGACGGGCCGTGCCCCGGAAAATGCTTGATGCAGGTGACGACGCCCTCTCTTCTCGCCGCGGAGACGGCCGCCGACACGAGCGAGGAGACCTCCCGCGTGTCCTCGCCGAAGCTCCTCGTGCCGATGACGGGATTCATGTGCTCGGAATTGACATCCGCGACCGGGCCGAGGAGCATGTTGGCGCCGACGGCGCGCATGCGCCGCGCGTTCTCCGCGAACAGGCGTTCGCAGAGGCTCCGGTCCCCGGTGCGCGCCGCGGCCATTTGCGTCGGCGGCACTCCGATCGCGCGGGCGAGCACCGATATGACTCCCCCCTCGTGATCCGCCGCGATCAGGGGAACGGTCCCCCGCAGCTCGCGGAAGATGCTCCGTATCTCCCGCGTGAGCTCCATGAGGCGGCGGGCATCCGATACGTTGCGCTCGAAGAGAATGACCCCGGCAAAGGGATACTCGGCAAGCAGGCGTTTCTCGTCCGCCGTGAGAAGCGGGCCCTCGAGCCCCACGATCATGTGCGGCGCGAGCATCTTCATCAATACGTCGCGATCCATGGCCTACCTGTAGAGGCGCTCGACGCGCGAGCCGGGATAGTAGTGCCCGATGATGTCCTCGCCGGAATAGCCCAGCTCGGCCATACGAATCGCCCCCGCCTGGCACATTCCGACGCCGTGCCCGTTCCCGCCCCCGAGCATGTCGACCGCGGCGATGCGGCCGCCGGCGACGGAGACGTCGATCTTGAAAAGCGTGCTCTTGAGTATGGCGTCGGAGTTCGGATCCGGCTTCAGCACCCAGCGGATGCGGTCCCCCTGCACCTCGAAGCTTCGGCGATCGGTCGTGATCTCGAGGCTGACGGCCCGCCCGTCCGGCCCCGTGCCGGTCACCCTGAGGTTCGTCAGCCTCCCGACGTCGCGGCCCGGGATCTTGAGCTCCTGCGGGATCGTCTTCCGCAGAATGCCCGTGAGCGCGGCGCCGCTCCAGTGCACCCGCCACCGGAAATTCTTCGAGCCGCGGCAGAGGGATTCTCCCTGCGTCTCCCGCACGGTGTCCCGCGCGCCGTAGAGGTACGGATACGGCGTCTTCCAGGGCCAGGCGATCCGGACGTCGGCCGTGTGCCCGCCGCAGCAGGCGCAGTAGTACGCCCTGATCGGCTCGCCGAGAAACGTCGCGACGAGCCCCCTCGTCATATCGACGGCCCGCGAAGCGGCGTCGCACTCGGCGCCGGCGCCGGAATAGACCTGATCCATGACCGTCGCGTTGAGGTCGTAGAGCTCCCCTTTTCGCTCCTCGAGCTTCGCGAGCGCGTACGCCCGGGCCGCGATGGCCTGCGCCCGGTACGCCTCGAACAGCTCCGGCTGGAGACGGCCTATCTCCGAGGGGAGAACGCCCTTGATGTAGTCGTCGATGTCGAGGATGTTGATTGCGACGACCCCGCCTTCAACCGCCCTGAAGAGCATGATGCCGCGGTACGTCCTGCCGTTGACGGAGACGCCCCCCTCCCCGGCCGGTTTGACGAATATCGACCCGGAGGAGATGAGCCTCTTGCGTCCCGCGGCGAGCACCGCCTCGCCCCCCGCGATCTTGACCGTGAAATCCCCACCGCGGTCGATCCTCGCGAGCGGTTCCCCGCCCGTGTCCACGCCGACGGAGAAGTCCGAGGGGATGCGCACGCGCACCAAAGGCCCCGCGCCGACAACGAGAACCCTGACGCGCGGGGCTTCGGGGAGGAGACGCGGCTCCTCCCTGCGCTCGGCCGCCCGCGGCTGCGGCGGAACGACCGGGGCCGCCTGGACGCCCGGCGTCTCCCGAGGCGGGGGCGCCTGAACGGGAGACGTCCGCACGGCCGCGCGCTTCTCCGCGCAGGACGACAAGAGGAGCAAACAAAAAAATAGCGCCGCGAGAGACCGGCGATCGAGCATTCTCATAGATCCTTCCGCTGCGGCGCAGGCTGTTCAGCCCGGAAAGAAGAACTCCCCGCAGAGACGCGGCTTCGCCCCCGCGCCGGTGACGGCCGCGCGCTTCGCCGTCCCGGGGCTCCGTCTCTTCACGATCTTTCCCGAAACCGTTCCGTCGCACACGCCCACGCCCTCGTTGAAGATCGACTCGTTCGCAAGGAGCGCCACGGTAACCGCCTCCCGCACCTCTTCGTCCAACCCGAACCGGTCGATCATCTCGCTCACGATCCCCTGGAGAAGCGCTTCCTCGACCACGAGAAACCCGCCCGCGCCGTCCTCCACGCCGATCCTGAAACGGCTCGCGACCACGTGGTTCGTCAGTTCGCTGAAAACCGCCGGGTCCCCCGGAAACGCGAGATCCCCTATCTCGAGGCAGCTGAGCCCGATGCAGTCGACCTCGTCGGGCGGGAGGCCCGCGTTCTCGAGCACTTCCTCATAGAGCTTGGAAAGGTGGCGGAGAACGAGAAAATTGATGCCGGCGAGCTCCTCGGAATCGAACCTCTCGGCCCCTTCGAGGGCGCTGACGGCCGCCTGGAGATCGGGATTCAAAGAGCGGCTCGTGAACCCGCGCAGGTAGAGCACCGTGTTGTCCCCGTTCCCCGAAACCTCGACGAGGGCGGCCCCGAGCTTGCCCGGGCTGTTGCCGGTTTCGATCCCGACGATGAGCCTCTTTTCCTTTTTCCTGAGAGCATCGAGACGCTTCTTCAAAGCGAAACCTCCCCGGGGATGAGGCGATCTGCGCATCCAGGAGCGTGCCGGACACGCACGGACATTTGCTCGGGGACGATTGTAGGAAGGTGCCGCCCGAAGGTAAAGGACTTTTTACTCGAGCTTCACGCTCTTGCCCTTGATGTCGATCGTCTGGCCGCCCCGACGGACGCGCAGCACGTAGATGTACGTGCCGTTCGCGACGCGGTCGCCGGCGAGGTCGCGTCCGTCCCAGAGGACCGAGTGCGGCCGCGCGAGGCTCGCGGGGTTGAGCCCGTCCGACGGGAGCTTGAGGCGCCTGATCCGGATACCGCTCACGTTGTAGATATCGATCGTCACGTCTTCGGCGGCGACGTTGAGGCTGTAGACGATGTTCGTTTCCCTGCTGAAGGGGTTCGGGAAGCTGAACGAGTTCACGACGAGCTCGTTGCCCGTGACGTTAAAGGTGAAATCACGCGAGAAGGTGCCGGTTCTCAGCGTGAGAATGTGCAGCCCGGGCGTGAACGTCCTGTTGAACACGGCTTCCCACCGCAGAGAATCCCGCTGATCGGGCACCGTGAAATGTATAGCGTCCTGGACGACCCCGTCGATGGAGAGCACGGGCTCCGAGGAGAGGTATGCCGGAAAATCGACATCGAGCCGGAATGTGCCCGAGGGGGGAGCCTCGACGCCCGGAAGGATCTCGAGATGATCGTCCATGCCGAAAAAGAATCGCATCGTGGTCACGATCGGTATCTCGACGACGCCCGATTCGCTCCCGGCCGGCGTGAACACCTTGAACACGAGGGACTGGTCCTTCGGATCGATCGTGTAGTTGTAGTCGGCCGTGTACGAGCGCGCGTACGTCTTGCCCGTATCGTCGAGCGCCGTGATGGCGAGTGAGCTCGTCCGGTCCTCCCCGTTCACCTGGAGGGTGATCTTCCCGATCGCCACGATATCGCTCGCCGCGAGGCGCAGCTTGACATGGTTCGTGCCGTTGTGGGCGCGCATCGTATCGGGAGAGATGATCTGGTAGCCGGCGCCCCAGTCGGCCTCGAGCCGGATGAGCGGAGGCCCGAGGTCCACCTTGAGCATCGGATCGCCGAGGATCGTATACCGCAGCACCATGCCGAGCCCGCCCAGATCGATCTCCTGGATCTCGGCTTTCTCGACGGCCTCCCCGAATATCCAGTGGGCCCCCGTGTACTGCTTGCCGGGCCCGACCGAGTCCTCGGGGGGCGTCTGGAAGAACGTCCGGTGCATCAGCCCCGCGAGCTGCGCATTCTCCGTGAGGTATTCGAAGCCGACGCTCGCGTACGTCGCGACGGCGCCGGACCCGGGTCTGAAGAGGAGCTGCTCGCTCATGCAGTCGCCGTACGGTCCCGCCTCCGCCGACGCGGAAAGCTCCTGCCAGAGGTCGAAATCGCTGATATGGCAGCCGAAGCCCATGAAGATGAAGGGCGTGTACGTCCGAAGGCTGTCGATGTCCATGTACCACCCGAGCGCGTACGCGGACTCCGTCGTGAGAACGGTGCGGTTCGCGTGCCCCTGGAACATGTACCACAGGCATCCCCGGTTGAGCGCCTTGTTGAGCGCCGGCGTGAACTTCGCCCGCGTCTGGGTCGTCGCCCTGTCGAGAACGGCGGAGCCGCTCTCGGTCCGGTTGGGATGAATCGGATCCGTGTATTGCGCAAGGTAGA
>JBEKAW010000021.1:0-14504 GCA_050015715.1 Candidatus Krumholzibacteriaceae bacterium | reverse complement strand
CACGGGCGCAACCCTTCGAAATCGGAGCCGGCGTCGATCGACCGCATCAAGAGACAGCTCGCGGCCGAGTCGCCGTTCGTGAGCAAATTTGTCATGTTCGACTTCTTTCACCACATGAGCCCCTATCGCGGCGGCGCGCAGAAGCGTCTCTACGAGGACTATATCCGCGAGCTCACGTCACCGGCGGACTCTGCGCGGTAGAGAGCGCCCGCCGGGCCGCCTGCGGTCGAACCCTCGCAGTCGCGCCGCCGGCGGTCGAACGCTCGAAGCCGCTCTGCCGGCGGCGGAAGGCGTCCGCGGCGCCGTTGACCGTTCGATTCCGTTGTGCTATATTGCACCTCGTATTTTGTCCGCTTTTCATTCAAACGGAGGTACACGGTGATCACAAGTATCCCGAAGATCGACATGCCGAAGAACGAGCCGATCTATTCATACGGGCCCGGCTCCAGGGAAAAGGCCGAGCTCAAGGCGAAGCTCAGGGAGCTGTCCCGCAAGCAGATCGAGATTCCGTGCGTCATCGGCGGACGGAACGTTCGCACGGGCAAAACGGGCCTCTGCGTCATGCCGCACGATCACAGGCACGTGCTCGCCGTCTACCACAAGGCGGGGCGCAGGGAGGTCGAGGCCGCGATCAAGGCCGCGATGGCCGCGAAGGCCGCATGGGCGGGCCTTCCGTGGGAGGCGCGCGCGGCCGTGTTTCTGCGCGCCGCGGATCTCCTCGCCGGCGAGTTCCGGAGCACGCTCAACGCGGCGACGATGCTCGGCCAGTCGAAGACCGCTTTTCAGGCCGAGATCGACTCCGCGTGCGAGCTCATCGATTTCTTCCGCTTCAACACGTACTTCATGAAGATCATCCTCGGCCAGCAGCCCGAGTCGTCCCCCGGGATGTGGAACATGAGCGAGGCGCGGCCGCTCGACGGATTCGTGTTCGCCGTGACCCCGTTCAACTTCACCTCCATTGCGGGAAACCTCCCGACGGCGCCCGCCATCATGGGCAACACGGTCCTCTGGAAACCGGCCTCGAGCGCGGTCTACTCGGCGCACTTCATCATGCAGATCCTCAAGAAGGCGGGGCTCCCGGACGGCGTCATCAATTTGATCCCGGGGCAGGGCTCGGTCGTCGGCGACATGGTGCTCACGCATCCCGACCTCGCGGGCGTTCATTTCACGGGGAGCACGGCCGTCTTCCAGAACATGTGGGAAGTGATCGGAACGAACATCAGGAGCTACAACCAGTATCCGAGGATCGTCGGCGAGACGGGCGGGAAGGACTTCATCTTCATGCATCCGACAGCGGACGTTCGGCCAGCGGTCATCGCGATGGTTCGCGGCGCCTTCGAGTTCCAGGGACAGAAGTGCTCGGCGGCCTCGCGCGCGTACGTGCCGAAGAGCCTTTGGCCGCGGGTCAGGAAGATGCTCGTCCACGAAATTTCGACGATCAAGATGGGCGACCCCGCCGACTTCCGCAACTTCATGTCGGCCGTCATCGACAAGGCCGCCTTCGACAGCATCAAGGGATACATCACCTACGCCAAGCGCTCCGGCGACGCGAAGATCATCGCGGGGGGCGGCTCGAGCGACCGCAAGGGCTACTTCATCGAGCCGACCGTGATACTCGCGAAGCGCCCCGATTTCAAGACGATGCGGGAAGAGATCTTCGGGCCGGTGCTGACGATCTACGTCTACAACGACAGCCGGCTCGAGAAGACGCTCGGCCTCGTCTCGACGACCTCGCCGTACGCGCTCACGGGCGCCGTCTTCGCCGAGGACCGGGAGGCGATCGTCATGATGACGGAGGCGCTGCGGGACGCGGCGGGCAATTTCTACATCAACGACAAGCCGACGGGCGCCGTCGTCAACCAGCAGCCCTTCGGCGGGAGCCGCGCATCCGGCACGAACGACAAGGCCGGAAGCCTCCTCAACATGATCCGCTGGACGAGCCCGCGGACGATCAAGGAGACCTTCTGCCCTCCGAAGGACTACCGCTACCCGTTCATGTCGGAGGAGTGAGCGGGACTCCGGGGCCCGCGCCGCGCGGTCCCTCCAAAGAGCCGAAACGATGCGGCCGGGCTCGAACGAACCCGGCCGCTTTTCTATTCGTCAATGCGAGGCACCCCTATGCGGCGCCGCGACGCGCCGCCGTGCGGCGCTCGACGCGATCACCCGCAGCGGGACTAGGCCGAGCGCTTCGACGCGAGCTCGGCGAGGACCGCCTTGAGAAGCTTCCAGAACTTCTCGACCGACGGGATATTGACCCGCTCGTCGGGGGAATGCGGGTGCTCGATCCACGGCCCTATCGAGATCATGTCCATTCCCGGGAATTTCTCCCCGATGATGCCGCATTCGAGCCCGGCATGGATGGCCTTCATCTGCGGCTCCTTGCCGAACTCCTTCAGGTGCACGGCCTTCACGACGGCGAGAAGCTTCGACTCGAGATTCGGCTTCCAGCCGGGATACGGCTCGTTCTCCTCGATCGCGGCGGCGGCGAGCTCCGCCATGGAGCGGATCCTCTCGCGGAGCGCCCTCAGCGCGCTCGCGATGGAGCTCCGCGTGGAGAGACCGATCACGACCTCGCCCCCGCCGGTCGAGATCGTCGCGAGGTTGTTCGACGTCTCGACGAGCCCCGGGATATCGTAGCTCATCGCCTCGACGCCGTGCGGGAGGGCGATGAGAAGATCGAAGAGCGTCTTCTGCGATTTTCCTTCCATGACGCGTCCGAACGTCCGTTCCGACGGTTCGAGCTTGACGACGAGGCTGACCTCGCGGCGGCCGAGCTCGTCGGCGATCTTCGCCGCCTCGTCGCCGATGATCTCCGCGAGATCGTCGACGGCCGTCTCGAGCACCATGAGCTCCGCCTCCGCCTCGCGCGGGATGGCGTTGCGCTTGTTGCCTCCCTTGAGGCCCGCGACGTGGACCGGCTGCGTGCGCGAGGCCTTCCAGAGACAGCGCGAGAGAATCTTGATCGCGTTGCCGCGCTGCTCGTTGATGTCTATCCCGGAGTGCCCGCCGCGAAGCCCTGCGACCTTGAGGATGAATCCCTTCGTTCCCGCGGGGGCGTCGATAAAATCGACCGGGAGCTTGAGGGTCGTGTCGCCGCCGCCCGAGCAGCCGATGTAGACGGCCCCGAGCTCCTCGCTGTCGAGGTTCATCATCATGCCGCCCTTCACGAAGCCCGGCTTCAGCTTGCCGGCGCCCGTGAGCCCGACCTCCTCATCCACCGTGAAGAGGAGCTCGAGCGGTCCGTGGGTGACGTCCTTCGAATCGATCAGTGCGAGCGACGCCGCGAGCCCGATGCCGTTGTCCGAGCCGAGCGTCGTTCCCTTGGCCTTGAGCCATTCCCCCTGGACGTCGAGCTGTATCGGATCCTTCGAGAAATCGTGCGCGACGTCCGAGTTCTTCTCTCCCACCATATCCATGTGCCCCTGGAGCACGACGACCGGAGCGTTCTCGGCGCCGCTCGTGGCCGGAACGCGGATCACCACGTTGCCGGTGGCGTCCCTCTCGACTTCGAGGCCTTTCCCCTTCGCGTATGCGATGAGGTGCTCCGCCAGCGCCGCCTCGTTTCCCGAGCAATGCGGTATGCTCCTGATCTTGTCGAAATGTTTCCAGAGATTCTTCGGTTCCAGGCCGCTCACTGACATGACGATCTACCTCCTTGAAATTGTATCTCGCGCGTGAATCGTCTATTATACGGGCATCTCGAGAGTCGGTCAAGTGCTCACATTCGAAGGAGGCTTCCATGCTTCAGGAGATCCCGGTCCGCACGCGGAGGCGCACCGAGCTCGTCGACATCACGGACGGTATCCGCGCGATCGTGAGCCGGAGCGGCGTTTCGGAAGGCGTGTGTCACATATTCGTCCCACACACCACGGCGGCGGTCACGATCAACGAGAAGGCCGATCCCGACGTCGCCCGCGACGTCGAGACGACGCTCTCGAGAATGGTCCCGGAAGGCGACGGCTACCGCCACGCGGAGGGCAACTCCGACGCGCACGTCAAATCGACGCTCGTGGGGGTCTCGCTGTTCGTGCCGGTGAGCGGCGGGGACGTCGTCCTCGGCACGTGGCAGGCGGTTTTCTTCTGCGAGTTCGACGGGCCGCGCTCCAGGCGCTGCCTCGTGCGCGTCATGGGCACGGAAGCGTGAGCCCTACCACGGATAGAGACCGAAGGTAAACCCGATCGAAACCTTCTCCTCCTCCACGAAGAGCGGGAGACGCTTCCCCGTATCGTAGGCGAACTCCACGTCCGGGTGGTACGACTTGCCCGTCTGTGCCGGGAGCGCGTCCCTGAGGAGCAGCCTGAACCGCACGGACTGGAAATCCGTGGGACCCTTCCCGAGAACGCTCGGCCAGAACGTCTGAAGCGAATAGGAGAGCTGGAAACCGTAGAGAAACGTCCAGGTCGCGCGAAGATTCACATAGGGCGCTGCCTTATCGCTCGCGGAGGCGGACCAGCCGAATCGGCCCGTTTGATACCACGCGCAGCCGGCGCCGACGTCGACCCCCTTGAAAACGCTCACGCAGTAGCGGTTCGCGCGGTCGAATAGATTGTCGAGTCTCACGCGCCCCTCGACGGCGAGGGACCTCGTGGGAACGACGGAATCCCCCGCGGCTATTCCAAGCGCCGACCGGTCGTCCCGGTAGCTCATCGAGAGGCTCAGCCGCAGGTCCTCGACCCACGAGGCCATCGAGACGGAGAGACCGAACGAGCGTTTGTCCGACGGCGTTTTGCCCGTGCGCTCGAGCTTGTAGACGACCATGCTCTGTTCGAAGAGCGGCTCGAGCTCGAGGCCGGAGATCTTGAAACTCGGCTCCAGCGCGATCGTCGTCGCGGATTTCTCGAGCGAGACGTCGTACTCGTACGCGAGCTGGTTCAGGTTGTAGGAGTCCCCCTCCTTCTGAAACGCCGGAGCGATATAGCTCCTGAAGAAGGCCTTGGCGCCGCATTCGCCGCCTCCCGGCGGCGCGAGAAACGGATCGCAGATCGAATCGACGACTATCGCGCCGGAGTCCGCGCCCGTGTACGTCACCCGGTAGCACGACCGCGCCTCGAGCCTCGCCGAGGCGAGAATGACGACCGGGCCCCCCTTCTCGCGGGAGACGACCTCGACCTTCGAAGGGCTGAAGCCGCCGAGGAGATCGCCGAGCCTCGTGATCTCGAACCTTCGTACGGCGAGATCCGGCGGGATCGTGTCGCGCCCCGCCGCGTCCCGGAAGGCGAGCTCGATCCAGTAGTGGCCTCGATCGTAGAAGAAGGCGCCCTCGGCGGAGATCTGCGCCCGGCACGCGGCGGAGAGGGCGACGAGAAGGAAGATCGCGACGGCCAGGCGTCTCATTTCTTCTCCTTCGAATAGGCGCCCGCCCTGAGGAGGTGCTCCCCGAACTGGGCGAAGGTCTCCGTTCTCGAGAAATACGACCGGACGAGGGAAAGCTTGAGGCCGGTCGCCTCGCTCACGGCCGAGAGGATCTCCCCGAGAACCGATTCGTCCGAGATGTACTGGCTGTCGAAATCCCCGATAAGGGGCGGGACCGGCGGATCGTAGAAGATCCGCAGAAAATCCTGCGCGCTCGCGCCCGCTCTCGCGGAAAAGGCCTTCGCGATATCGAGGCGCATTCTCTTGCGAAGGGCGAGCCAGCTGCTCATCGAAGGCAGTTCCCGCACTTGTAGGCGTCCCATTTATACATCGCGAAGTCCAGATCGTCGGTCCAGAAGAAGCCGCCGAACTTGGCCTCGTTTCTGACGACTTTGTCGGCGAAGCGCGCCTCCGACACCTGGGCGCATGAAGCCGCGTGAACCGTGCTCTCGTCCTTTTTGTCCGTGATCACGACATAGCCGCTCGCGCGACTTTTGATTTCGTTGAACTCACCGAGCGTCTTGATCTCTCTCCAGTTCTCAGGGCTCATACCTCGCCTTTCGCTGTGGACCCCCTGTGCGGGAAATTGATTGCGAGAGAGTATACCAGAGGTTCGGGAAATTTCAACGCCGGGTGATGCGGATTCGGGGAAGAAGAGGGGCGGAGGGGGAAAAAATTTGCCGCCTGACGTGAACCCCAGCCCCATTTGAAGTGGAAAGCGATCCTAAGGGACTCTCACCGGGGCGTTGAAGGTTCGATCCTGTTGCCAGGACGGGAACCTCTCCCTAGTAAGCGGCTCATCTCCTAGGGGAAGAGATGGGGTTATTTTGGTAGGAAGGGATCGGCTCCGCATTAGTGCCAGGCGGCAAATCCGTTTTACGCCTTCTTGTTGGTATAGACTAAGCCGCTAGTCATTACCTCCTGATATCAATTCCGATTTCGAATTTCTTATTCTTGTGTCCCAGAGATAGCCTTTATATCCCAAAAAAGTTCTATATACAGAATACGCTTCGGCCTCAACTATTACAATGGGTAGATTGCCTTATTTTCATTCCCGCCCCTCACCTTCTTGTACAATTTCAGAGAATGATATGTTCCAGATTATGTTTCGACAAGCTTAATCTTGATCGCATACCTGACGAGCCCGGCCGTGTCGTGGATATCGAGCTTTTCCATGATGTTAGCCCTGTGGTTCTCGACCGTTTTTTTGCTGATGTAGAGCATTTTCGCGATCTGCGGGCTCGTGTACCCTTCGGCGATGTATCCGAGTATCTCACGCTCGCGCCGCGTGAGCTGGCTGAACTCATCGATCTTCTTGCCGCGCTTGACGAGCTTCACGTACGATTCTATCAGGCCCGGCGGGAAGTTCGAGCTCAGGTACGTCCCCCCTTCCATCACGGCCTTGATGGCGGTGATCAGCTCCTCGAGCGGCGCCTCCTTCACGAGATACCCCTTCGCGCCGGCCTCGAGCGCCTTGTAGACGAACTGCGGCTCGTCATGGATCGTGAGCATGATCACCTTGGTGCCCGGTCTGTTCTTGAGAATTCTTCGCGTCGCTTCGATCCCGCCGAGTCGCGGGAGCGCAACGTCCATGATCACGAGCTGAGGCTTGAGCTCCCTCGCGATCTTCACCGCCTGGAGCCCGTCCCCGGCCTCGCCGATCACGGTGATGCCCCGGCCCTCGAGGAGCGGCCGCAGGCCCTCGCGGACAATCGTGTGGTCTTCCACGAGCACAACCTTGATCTTCTCAGACATCGCGTGCCTCGATCGGGATTTTCACCCGTATCCTCGTGCCCTTTCCAGGCGACGATATGACCTGGAAGGTGCCGCCGAGATACTCGATCCGCTCCCGCATGGTCACGAGACCGAGCCCCTTTGCTTCTTTTTGCCCCTTTTTTCGCGAGATCCCCTGGCCGTTGTCTTCGACTTCCATTATAGCATAGGGGTATCCCTTTGTAAGCGAAATAGTGACCTTCGTCGCCCACGAATGCCGGAGGACGTTCATGAGGGCCTCCTGCGCCACCCGGTAGAGCGCGAGCGATGCCGGGCGCGGAAGATCCTCGTCGAAACCGGCTTCCTGTATGACGACATCGAGGTCCTTGTTCCGCACGAAGTTGTCGACGTACCAGTTGAGCGTCGGGACGAGCCCGAGCTCATCGAGCATGGCCGGATGGAGCGACTTCGAGATGGACCGCGCGCTCTCGGAGACGAACCGGAGACACTTCCACATCAGCTCGAAGGATTTTGTCGTTTGAGAATCGAGAGGAGTCATCTTCTTCTCGAGCATCTCGAGCTCGAGCTTGAGGGCTGTGAGCGCCTGCCCGAACTCATCGTGGAGCATGCGCGCGAAATGGCGATTTTGCTCTTCCGTCGTACCGATGAGGCGGGTCGTGAGCTTCTGAAGCTCCTTTTCCCGCTTCTCGAGCGTTTCGAGAAGCTCGACCCGCTCGATCGCAATTCCGAATCGTTTCGCCGCGGCATCGAAGAACGTGCGGATTTCAGGATCCACCGATTCCGCCTCCGGGAGACCGAAGATCACGATAAACTCCCGGTCCGTGCCCGTTCTGAATCGGGCCCCGATCGTCCGCTTGATTCCCACCGTCTCTCGTATGTCGGGGATGCCTCCGTCGTAACTCGGCATATCCTCTTCCATCACCATGCTATGGTGCGATTTTGCTATCCTCCCGAACGCGCCATCCGTGAGCGGAATGCGTTTCACTCGCTCCCTCATGCCCCGGGGAAGGCCGAATGAATCGAGGAGCGTCGCCTCCTTCTTTGAGTGATCGACGATGTAGCATCCGCCGCACTTCGCTCCGATGAAATCCCCGAGAAGCTTCAAGATATGCCTGACGACGCCCTTCTTGCTCCGTGCCTTCGAGATCGTGGTGTAGATTGCGTTGAAAAGCTCAATTTCCGTGTTCCGGCGCGCGACCTCCTTCTGTGTCTGGACGAGATCGGTGACTTCCCGCAGGATAGCCACGGCGACCGGAGGATCGACTTCGCGAATGATGTTGCCCGAGAGATGAACGTCGTGGTACATGCCGTCCCTTCGAACCGTCCCGAACTGATACGAGTAGGAACCTCGTTTCATCAATTGCTCGTTGAACCTGTCGAGAATCGGCAGAATCTCCGCGCGCTCATAGTCCCGGACGTTTTTCCCCCGAAGATCCAGATTCTCGTCCAGCGCGTGTATTTTGAGCCAGGCCTTGTTATGATAGTAAATGGTTCCATCAAAGCTTCCGAGAATGATGCCCTCGCTCGATAAGTCGATGGCTTTCAGTATTATTTCATTCAGGTTTTTCGGCAGTTTTTCCACTGTCCCTCTCCGAGGTAGCCGTGCCTTCGATGCCATCCAATCCCCTCCTGTCGTAGCGACGTTGTGATGCGAGAACTTGAGCCTTGTCCCCTGTGCGACCCGGGCCTATTATACCGGACAGGGAGAAATTTGGAAACGGAAAGCGGAGCGTGCGCGCGGAGAACACCCGCGCCGCCCGTCATGGAGGAAACGTGAGAATATCGTTCGCCCGCCTGCGGCTTGAGCTGCGCCATACCTTCCGCATCGCCCGAAGCGCCGACGAATTCCGGGAATCAGTGATCGTGCGCCTCGAGGACGGACGTCTCGAGGGCTTCGGCGAGGCCGCGCCGTCCGCACGGTACGGCCAGAGCGCGGAGTCGGCCGCTCGGGCGCTCGCGAGGCTCGACGGAGCGGAGCTCGATCCGGCCGCTCATCTCGAGGAGGCGCTCGAGCGGGCGGCGGAACGGCTCGGCGCCGAGAAGGCCGCTCTCGCCGCGATCGACATCGCCCTCCACGATCTTCTCGGGAAGCGCCTCGGGGCGCCGCTCTACTCCGTCCTCGGCCTCGATCCGGAAAGAACGCCTGTGACCTCGTACACGATCGGAATCGACTCGCCGCAGATCATCGCGGAAAAGATCCGCGAGGCGGAGGAGTTCCCCGTTCTCAAGATCAAGATGGGGCTCGAAAACGACCGCGAGATCATGGAGACGATCCGCGGCCTCACGGACCGGCCCGTGCGCGTCGACGCGAACGAGGGATGGACGCGGGAAGAGGCGCTCGAAAAGATGCGCTGGCTCGAGGGGCAGAACGTCGAGTTCGTCGAGCAGCCGCTCCCCGCCGCCGATCTCGAGGGCGTTCGCTGGCTCGCGGGCCGCACGTCGCTGCCCATGTTCGCCGACGAGAGCGTTCATGTCGCGAGCGATATTCCGAAGCTCGCGGGCGCCTTTCATGGGATCAACATCAAGCTCATGAAGTGCGGCGGCGTGCGGGAGGCGCTCCGGATGATTCACACGGCGCGCGCCTGCGGAATGAAGGTCATGCTCGGCTGCATGATCGAGAGCTCCGTCGGGATCACCGCGGCCGCGCAGCTCGCCCCCCTCGTCGATTACGCCGACCTCGACGGAAACGTTCTCATCCGGAACGATCCCGCGGCGGGAGCGACCGTGCGGCGGGGGAAGCTCGTGCTCCCCGAAGGCCCCGGTCTCGGGGTGACGATTGGAGAGAAAGCGGTGCTGGACGCGCTCAAGAGCCCCTCAGGGCGATGACCCCCTCGCGTATCAGGCCCTCGGCGCGAGCCGCCAGAGCCGCCGAGGGCTCGATCGTTCTCGCGACGTTCGGCCTCGCGAAGTACAGGACGATTCCTCCCGAGCATTTCATCCCGAGCCTCTCGAGGGCGAGCGCATAGACCGCGGCCTGCGGCTCGTAGACGGCGACCCGCTCTTCCAGCCCGGACGGCGCCACGTCGTCGGTCTTGTAGTCGACGAGCGTCCAGGCGCCGTCGTCCTCGAAGAGAAGATCGATCCTCCCCTCGATGAAGTCCCCTTCCCACGGCAGCGTGAACGGAACCTCGCGATAGGAGCGGACGGAGCGCGCGGCCCGCTTGATGAGATCGGACCCGAGCACGGTCGCGACGATCCGCTCGAGCTCGGCCGCCTCATCCTCGATCCCGAGCCCGGAGGCGACCGACCGCGCGAGGCCGGCCGGGAGCCGCGGGCGTGAGAGCTCCGCGAGCTCCATGATCCTGTGAAACGCCTGCCCGAAGAGGAGGAGCCTCTCGCGCGCAGGGCGGTCCTGGCCGCGGCCCGCAACGGGCGCGGCTGCCTCCTCCGCCATCCTCGATGGCGCGAGCACGAGCGGCGCGCGCGTGGCCCGCTCGATGAGCCTCTCGCGCGCCGCAAGCCACGCGGCGCGCTCGGCGGCCGAGCGCTTCTTCTCCGCGCTCGACGGCTCCCTGAATCCCACGATGGGCCGGGACGCGCCGCGCAGCGGCGGAAGGTCCGAGAGGCTCATGGGCGCGACATGCTCCGAGTCGAGACAGCCCTCGATGAGATCGAAGTAGGTGCCGCCGCCCGGCACCCGGGGGATGACGAGCCTGTCCCCCGCGCGGGTCGCGGCGACGTACAGGAGCCGCACCGTCTCCGCCGCGTCGCGTTCCTTCTCGGCCTCCGCGAGCTCGGCGTGGTCGCTCGTCTCGAGAAGACCGAGCTTGAAGGAGACGTGGACGCCCCTGTCGACGAGGATGCGGGATGAATACCTTCTGCTCTGGACGAGGTTCGCGAGAATCACGACGGGAAACTGAAGCCCCTTCGCCTTGTGAACCGTGAGGAGCCGTACCGCGTTCTCCTGCTCCTCGACGATCGGGGATTCGCCCTCCGCCGAGGCGAGCGCCTCCTGATCCCTGAACCAGCGCGCGAAACGCCGGTACGAACTTGGTCTTCCCTCGAACGCCCGCGCACTCGAGACCGCCTTCCGTATGTTCGACACACGCTGCTCCCCGTGGGGTCTCAGGGAGCAGAGCTCGAGGTACTTTGTCCGGCGAAGAAGCTCGAGCACCGTTCCCGAAGGTCCGCGCTCGTTGCGCCCGCGGTGGAGCTCCGCGAGGACCTCGAACGCCGCGGCGAGGGCATCCGGCTTTGCCGCCGCCGCGGCACCCGGGTCGAGGTAGCAAAGCCGTCCGTCATTCTTCACGAAAAGAAAAAGCTCCTCGTCGCTCGAGCCGAACATCGGCGAGCGGAGCGCGGCGACGAGGGCGAGCGGATCGTACGGGTCCTCGATCGCCCAGATCGCCGAGGCGAGATCGCGGATCTCCTCGCGCGTGTAGTAGAGCTTTCCCCCTTCGATGATGTAGGGAATATTCCCGGCGCGGAGCGGCTCCTCGTAGTTGTCGATGCCCGTCGTCCCGGGGTAGATCACGGCGATGTCTCCGTACTCGATGGAGCGCTGCTTATTCTCATTCGTGTCCATGACCGTCATCCCGCCGTCCTTGAGCCAGTGAATGAGCCGCGCGATCGCTTCCCCCTCGCGCTCGCGCACCGCGCCCGCCTTGGAATGCTCCTCGTCGAGCTCGAGATCGAGGAGCGCGACCGCGCTTCCTTCGCCGGGCCGGGCCGCATGGATCGCCTCGTACCGCGGCTGGAAGCCGGACGAGCCCGGCTGCATACTGACCGAGAACGTGTCGTTCACCCATTCGACGATGCCGGGCACGGAGCGGAAATTCTGCGTGATCGACAGCCGCTCCCCGCTCTCCGAGAGACGCTCCTTCACGCGCTCGTACATCTCGATGTCCGCCTTCCGGAAACGGTAGATGCTCTGCTTGGGATCGCCGACGATGAAGAGCTTGCCGGGGGCCGGTTCCGGCGTGCCCGGGGTAGACTCCGGTTTCCCGCGGACGCCCGGCGCGCCCGCGAGGAGATAAACGATCTCCGCCTGGACCGGGTCCGTGTCCTGGAACTCGTCGACGAGAATGTACCGGTAGCGCGTGCGGAGCGCGTCGAGCGCCTCCGGGTTGTTGCAGAGCTCCCGCACCTTGATGAGGAGGTCGTCGAAATCGAGAACGCCGGCCGCGACCTTTCTCGCCTCGACGAAGGCGAGGAAACGCCCCGCGAACTCCTCGATGCGCCTCGCGAGATCGTCGGAGACGCGAGTCCGCCAGAGCTCCTGCGCGGCGGCGAGACTCTTGAATATCTCCTTTTGCTCCGTGCAGGCCTCGGCGGGCCGCCAGTTTCCCTTGTTGCCCTTGCCCTTCGGGAGCCGGAGCGTGAGGAGGTAATAGGCGAGGTCTTCCCCCTCGAGGAACCTGAGCGCATTCATCCCCTCGACGAACCCGGCGATGGCCGCGCGGCCGAGGTCATCGGGATTCACGCACGAGTCGCGCGCGAGCGCCGAAAGGCGCGCCGCCGCCGCCGTGAAGGTGTCCCGCAGCGCCGCGAAGCCGTCGGGCACCGCACCGGGCGCTGTGCCGCCCGCCCTCGAGCCCGCATCCGAGACCGTGCATGAGCCCGCCCCCGAGTCGGCCCCCGACCCTGTGCCCAAGCGCGCTCCCGGATCGAACATATGCCCGCATGAGCGCTCCGAGCGACGCTCGTACATTGTGTCGACCGTGTCGCGGAGGGAACCGATCGATCCCCCGAACATCATGAACCGTCTCAGCGTCTCGCCCCACTCTTCCGCCCCTTCCGCGAGAAAGTCGTTCCAGCATTCGTCAAAGAAGAGCTCGCTCTCGAGGGCGTCGAGCTGGGTGAAGTTCGGGTCCACGCCGGCCTCGATCGGGTGCTCCCGGAGGATCGTCGCCGCAAAGGCATGGATCGTCGAGATAGGCGAGCGCTCGAGCTCGTTATAGGCGGTATCGAGTTTGGCGCGCGCGCTCGCCGAGACGGCGGCCTCTCGGCTCCGCTTCAGAATCTTCTCCCTGAGCCTGACCTTCATCTCCCCCGCGGCCTTCTCGGTGAAGGTTATCGCGACGATCTCGTCGCACGCGGCCTTTCCGCTCTCCACGATCGCGAGGAAGCGCTCAACGAGGAGGGTCGTCTTGCCGGTGCCAGCCCCGGCCTCGACGCAGAACGACGTGCCGAGATCGGCCGTCGCGCGCCCGCGTGCCGCTTGGTCGACGAGAGGCTTGCGATTCCCGCTCACTCGGCCTCCTCCGTTCCGGCTCTCAGATCCATATACTCGCGGGCCCGTTCGTCGTTCTCCGCTTTCCTCGCGAAGAGACGCGGCATTCCAGCTGTGCAGGCGACCCGGACGTCGCAGTACCTGCACGCCTCGTCATTGGCCGGTGCGAAGAAGATTCCGCGCTCGATGCCGCGCGTTATCACGTCGATGGTTTTCTCGAATCCGGCGCTGCTTTCGTCCCATCGGCTCCCCGAGAACAGGACGGCGCTCGGGCCGCCCCCCGCGCCCACGTGCCGGTAGCGTGCCTCCCCCGCCCGGATCTCGGCTTCCAGAATGCGCGCGGCCGCGATGAGGTAGATGGGGAGCTGGAGCGCCATGCCGTGCGCTATATCCTGATCCTTGCCGGCGAGCCTTCCCGTCTTGTAATCGATGACGCGGAACCTTCCGTCCGCGGCGGTGTCGATCCTGTCGATCCGTCCCAGAAAGGACACGGCGCGCCCGCCGCACTCGTACGAGACGTCGATCCCGTCGCGGTCTCCCCCGAACCATCTCTCGAATTGGGCCGGAACGAAGCCGTCGTCCTCGAGCCGCTCTTCCTCTACGAAGACCCTGACCGATTCGCGCACGAGGCGCTTGTCCATTTCCCAGAAGACGGGAAGCCCGACGGGATTCGTTTTCGAGAATTCATCGAGGATACGTGTCACGACGGTGTCGACGATCTTGAAGACATCTTCGGCCGGAGCTGCGCTCAGGGGCAGGAAGCCGCGCTCCTGGAACTCCCGGAACAGCCGCGCGAGGATCTGGTGGACGAGAGTCCCGCGGTCGCCCGGCGCAATGGAAACCATGCGCTCCGGCTCCTCGACCACCTCGACGCCGAGGATACGGGTGACGAAGTAGTCGAACGGGCAACGGGCATAGGTCTCGAGGGTGGTCGGCGCGAATCGCCATTTCTGCTCTTCGAGGACGGCCCGCAGCCCGGCGAGCGCCGTCTTGGAGGAGAAGACGCCGTCGTAAATAGTGAACTTCGATGTATCCCCTCTTCCCCGCACGAGCCCCCTGCCCCTCGAGAAGAAGATATTGTCGGGAACCGCACCCGCGCCTCCCGCGCAGGCGCGCGCCCGCTCGTAATCGAGCTCGTCCGCGCTCAGGAGCTCGACCCCGCGCTCGGCAGGGGCGCGCCGCAAGACCTGCTCGTATGCGAGCCCCGCGTCGTGCGCGCCGTCGACCGAGTATCCCTCGACATAC
>JBEKAW010000020.1:0-14564 GCA_050015715.1 Candidatus Krumholzibacteriaceae bacterium | reverse complement strand
CCCCCCCCCCGATCGTGAGCCTCTTTCCGGTGCACTGCGCCTCGACGGCGCTCCGTGCGAGCTTGAGGAGATATATCTTGTCGTCCCTCGTGAGACCAGCGCCCTCGGCCGATTTCGGACTTTTCTTCGCGGGCGCCGCCGTGTCCGCGGCGCCTCCCGCGCGCGCGCCGCTCGCCGTGGGGGGCGGATCCGCGGCGGACGACGCCTTTCCCTTCACCATGACCGCCGAAACGTATCCGACGACGTTGTCCGTGTCACCGGTGACGGTCCCCGAGTTCGCGTAATGGAGCACGACGCACTTCGTCGCGCCGAGCGCCTTGGCGGCGATCATCGCCGCGGCGACGGGGCCGCCGCCGCACGCCTCGGCGGCGTCCGTCCCGAGATCCCGCAAGAGCTTCGCGGGGTCGAAGTCTTTCAGCCGGTCCTCGAAGTCGCCGTCGAGGGCGCGCGCCTGCCGGTCGCTGTGGAAATGCGAGAGGTCGCTGCTCGCGACGATAAGGACCTTCTTGCCTTTGAGCGCGGCGGCGAGAGCGTTCCCGAGCGCCTCGACCGTTTGCGCGTTCTGATCTCCCATGACGATGGGCACGAGCTTGAAGCTCCCGAGCGCCACCTGGAGAAACGGGAGCTGGACTTCGATCGCGTGCTCGCCTCTCTGCATGGGGCGCACCTCGTGCCCCTTCATGTCGTATTTGACGAGGTCGCTCTTCGAGGCGACGAGCTTCGCGAGCGCCACGTCCACCGGAATGTCGCCGAGAGGCGTCCGGTAGGCCGTCCCGGGGAAGACCGAGGCGTAGGGGAAATATTCGACGTGGCTCGGGCTGATGACGACGACGTCGTCGTACGAGCGCCCCTTCACGAGGCGGTAGCCGTACGCCGCGACGGGTCCGGAGTACTGGTAGCCGGCGTGCGGCGAGACGATCGCGACGATGTCGCCGCCGATCGCCGGCTCCGCCGCCGCGTCCATGTAGCCGGTGATCTCCTTCCTGAGCGCCACGGGATCATCCGTGTAGAACTGCCCGGCGACCGCCGGTTTGCGCACCGTCTGTTCCATATCGCTGCCACCCTTCTGCGCCCCCGCAGCGCCCGCGAGCGCGGCGAAGAGGAGCGCGGCGCATCCCCAGAAAACAAGCCTTCTCATATTCACGCCTCCCAGATTCCCGGGATCTTCTGTCCGCAGAAGCGGCATTTGCCGCCTTTCACGTCGAGGCTCTCGAGCCTGTATCCGGACCTCGTGATGATTTTCTTGGAGCAGTTCGGGCAGTACGTGCTCTCGCCCTTGTGACCGGGCACGTTCCCGACGTACACGTAGTGGAGCCCCGCCTCGCGGCACGTTTCGTACGCCATATCGAGCGTGGAAACGGGGGTCGGGGGAAGGTTCGCGAGGCGATACTCGGGGAAGAAACGGGAGAAGTGCAGGGGGACGTCGGGCCCGAGGCTCTCGCCGATCCAGTGCGCCATCTCCTTGATCTTCGCCTCGCCGTCGTTGAGGGTCGGCACGACGAGGTAGACGAGCTCCATCCAGACATTCTGCGAGTGGATCGTGAGGATCGTATCGAGGACGGGACGCAGCGTCGCCCCGCAGATGTTCCGGTAATACGGGTCCTCGAACGCCTTCAAGTCGATCTTGATGGCGTCGACGAGACGGCAAAGGTCGAGGAGCGGCTCCTTCCGGATATAGCCGCTCGAGACGACGACGCTCCTGAGCCGCTTCGCGCGCGCCAGCTTCGCGATGTCCTCCACGTATTCGATGAAGACGATCGGCTCGCCGTACGTATAGGCCACGGTCGGAGCGTGGAGCGAGAGGGCCTGATCGACGATCTCGGCGGGGGCCAGGTAGCGCGTCTCGACGTCCTCGGGACGGGACTGCGAGATCTGCCAGTTCTGGCAGAACTTGCACGAGAGGCAGCAGCCGACGGTCGCCAGCGACACGGCCTCCGTGCCGGGCAGGAAGTGGAAGAACGGTTTCTTCTCTATCGGATCGAGATGGAGGGCGCAGGGCTGCCCGTAGACGAGGGTATGGTAGACGCCGCCCCTGTTCTCGCGGACCCTGCAGAGCCCGCGTTCGCCGTCCGCCGGGCGGCAGTCGTGCGGGCACAGCAGGCAGTGAACGCGCTTTGTCCCGAGCTTCTCGTAGTATCGCGCCTCGACGCCGTTCGGCGCGGACCGGAGCGGAAAGGGGAGATTGACGGCGGCGGCCGCCGCGAGCGCCGCCGAACCCTGCAGAAAGGCGCGCCGCGTGAACCTCCGTCCTCCGGGGATCGCCTGAGACCCTCGGCCGCGGCCGTCACGCGGGCCCTCGTCGGTCGCAGACATACACGTTCCTCTCCGCGCTCTCGGCGCTTCGCGCCGACCCGGTTCAGCGCGCGACGATACGCTTCAGAATCGCTTTCAGCTCGCCGCCGGTGCCGGCCGGGAGCGAGCCGACGGCGTCCGCGGACGTGGATACTCCGGTCTCGGCGCCCGCGCCGGCCGCAGCGATCGTGATGCGATCGAGCACGGAGCCCCCCGCGCCCTCGAGCGTCACGCGCACGAGGAAGGGGGAGAGTCGCGGCTCGCCGGGCGGGAGCGGCTCCGTGAGAATCCTGTCGAACTTCAGTGCGTCGAGCTTCCGGAGAAGCCCGTTCACTTCGAACCACTTGATGGCGAGCGTATCGCCGTTTGCCGTGCTCCACTTCGTTTTCGTTCTCTTGAATACGGCCGAGGTGTCGCTCGTCTCGAATCTGACGGTCTTCACCGAGTCTTCCATGAAGAAGGTGAGATTCATGGCGCGCAGGTTCCTCGCGTTCCAGGTGAAGACGTCGAGGAACGAGGTGTCGATCTGGACGACCTTGTCGAGGCCGGTTCGCACGACGTCGACGACTTCATTCTCCTTCTTTCCGAAAGAGATCGTCGCCGTTTCCTGACTCTTCGTCAGGGTAATCTGCTGCGTGGGGGCATTGAGGCCGTACGGCGCGAGCTCCTTCGTGTCCTCCCGGACGAACGCGTGGATGACGGCGTCCGTGAGGCGCGAAAGGTACGCCTCGATCTTCACCCGGTCGGCGTGCACGCGCCGCTCCGCGAACCACCAGAATCCGTCTTCCTTCTTCAGAAGCAGCGTTTCGCGTCCCGTGCGAACGGCGACCGCCGTGATCGATTCGAAACCCGGCGGAAGGAAGTTCTTGTCGCGCAGGTGCAGGAGGCCCCTGTTCATCACGTTGTGCGTGAGCATGCTCGATATGATGACGTTCCTCGAGCTTCCGATGCGCACGTACGTGTTCGAGCTCGTCGGCGTCTTGTCGCCGACGAAGAGCGTATCGGGGGCCGCGGCGCCCTTGTGGAAGATGATGAGCGTCGCGAACGGCTTGTCGAGGCCGTAGTCCGCGAGGTTTTGCGCGTCAGGAAGCCCGATTACGGTTCGACCCGGAACGACCTGATCGAGGAATGATTCGATCGCCGGCCTGTCGCCGGGCGCTTCGACGGGGGATACGATCTTCCAGCCCGAGTCGCCGTGCTCGACCTCGATCCGTTCTCCGAGCGGGTTGATGAGGATGAACCGCCCGACGTCCGCGCGCGCGTACGGGAAGAGCTTGAGGCTCGCGACGTGCTCGCGCTGCTTCGCCTGCTCGGCCCTCTGATCGACGAGGAAGAAATAGGCGGCGATCGCGGCGAGCGTGGCGAGGAGAATCCATGTCGTTGTCCTGATGCTCACCGGCGTCCTCCTTCAGGCCGATTTCCGGCGATTGACAACCACGAGCACGCCGATGAGGGCGACGATCGCGGGCAGAGCGACGACGGGCAGCCAGAACACGACTCGCCCCTGTCTCACGTTCAGAATGACGGGCTGGCTCAACGGGTTCTTCGCGCGCACGGAGATGAGATCCTCCTCCTCGGCGAGCCATCCGATCGTGTTCAGGATCAGATCCTTGTTGCCCGAGAGGGAGATGTACGCGTTCGACGTGAAATCGCTGTCCCCGAAGACGACGACGCGGCTGTGCCGCGCCCTGTTGTCGGGGCCCTTCTGGGCGGTGCGGGGGGCGTCCATCGTCGCGACGACGGCGACGTTCACCGGACCCGCGATGTCCTGTCCGGGTTCGAACTGGGTCTTCCCTTTGAGGACGTCCGCGATGTTCGTTTCGGCGTACGAGGATTCCCCCGTGGAGGCGAGCACCTGCGCGTCCGCTCCCGCCGGCATCGTCTTCGCGATGGTGAGGGCGCGCGCCTGGGGGAAGAAGGACGCGAGCCTGAAGTTTTCCGTGATCGGGTGCTTTGCATACTTGTTCACGACGGGGGTGAGGTAGTTTCCCGCCAGCAGCTTCCCGAATCTGTCGATGATGATGGAGTTCGTGATATCGATCCCGAATCCGGCGACGAGGCTGTCGATCTGGGCGATCTCGGTCACCGGATCGACGAGAACGAGGAGCTTGCCTCCGGCCGCGAGATAGCGCTCCATCATGGTCCGCTCGGGCGGGAGAATGTCCTTCTCGGGCCCCGGGATCACGAGGACCGAGCAATCGGAGGGGATCGAATCGCGAAGCGTGAGGAGGTTCCTGATCGCGTACCCCTCGGCCTCGACGGATTGCTTCAGGGTGCTCAGACCGCTCGCCTGCGCGTCGTCGATCGACTTCTCGCCGTGCCCCGTGAGGCAGTAGATGACCTTCTTCGTTTCGCGCGTCACCCGAAGGAGCGCATTCGTCAGCTTCTCCTCCGTGATCTCGGGGATCTGCTCCTCGCTCGCTCCGCTCTCGATGACGATCGTGTCGTAATTCTTGACCTTGTGGCGTCTCGCGGCGACGGGATCCCTGTCCGGGTCGATGAAGACGAACTTCACGTGCGGGCTCGCCCCCGCGTATTCCCTCAAGAGATCGGCGAGCTGCGTCTTCTGCGGGGCGTCGGACTTGAAGAAGCAGGTGAGATCGACGTCCTTCGTGAGCCCCTTGAGGATCTTCTCCGTCTGGTCCGAGAGCGAGAAGCGCCTGTTGGACGTGGAGTCGAACCGGACGCTGTGCCGCGAGGCGATCGTCTGGAGGAACACGAGTATCGCGGCGAACGCGATGATCGAAATGGCGGCGTTCACGCCCGCGCGGGTGCTCCGCTTCGAGCCCTCCGTGCGCCCGCCGCGAAGGTTGATCACCATCGACGCGATGATCGCGGCGATTCCCGCCACGAGCGGAATCACGGCGACCCAGCCGCTCGAATAGAGGATTCCGTAGGTCACGCCGCCGATGAGCGTCAGCACGAGCCCGAGCGGTCCCAGGATCAGTTTCAGCCGTTCCATCGTCAGCTCCTCCAGTGCGTTGATTCGAGAGATCGCAGCGTCATGAAGAGAAAGAACACCGTCAGAAAGACGTAGAAGGTGACGTCCTGCAGATCGATGATCCCCTTCGCGAAGGCGTCATAGTGCTCGAGGAGCGAGAACTGAACGATGATCTTCGAGAGGGTCGGCCCGACGAGGGGGGCGACCCATCCGATGATGAGGAAGAAGAGAGAGACGAAGAAGGTCGCGGCTCCCGCGACGATCTGGCTGTTCGTGATCGAAGAGAAGAAGACGCCCATCGCGATGAAGCTCATCCCCATGAGGAACATCCCGATGTAGCTCGTGACGAGCGGGCCCGGCTCCGGGTTCGAGTAGATCGCGAGCATCACCGGATACAGGATCGTTCCCCCGAGCATGACGGCGAACACGGTCAGTGCCGCGAAATACTTGCCCATGACCGCGTCGATGTCGGTCACCGGGTAGGTGAGGAGGAGCTCGAACGTCCCCTGCTTCTTCTCCTCGGCGAGGAGCCGCATCGTCAGGAGCGGCAAGGCGAAGAGGAAGACGACGCTCACGTTGCCCATGAGCGGCCGCATGACCCCCTCGATCAGGTTGAGGTTGGCGGCGATGGACGGTTCGCGCCCCGCCTGGAACGACATGTAGTTGTAGTACCGGAAAATGCTGTAGAAGAAGTACCCCGACAGCAGGAGAAAGACACTGATCATCACGTATGCGGTTATCGACTGAAAGTAGTACTGCAGTTCTTTCCGGTAGATGGCGCCGAGCTTTTTCATTCAGTTCACCTCCTCCGTGACGAGCTGCAAGAAGATGTCTTCGAGCGAAAGCTCCTCGCGGTAGAGCTCGAGGAGCGGAAGACGCTCGCCGACGAGCGTTCGCGCGATCTCCTCGCGGATGTCCCGGTCTGGGGCGCTTTCGACGACGAACGTTCGCACGCCGGCCGAGGGCGGCTCTTCCTTCACGCGGCGGACGCCGTC
The DNA here is from genome assembly GCA_050015715.1 of Candidatus Krumholzibacteriaceae bacterium. Lineage (GTDB taxonomy): Bacteria > Krumholzibacteriota > Krumholzibacteriia > Krumholzibacteriales > Krumholzibacteriaceae > SSS58A. The sequence goes on along the minus strand of JBEKAW010000020.1, from coordinate 8,336 downwards.
GATGAGCGCAAGAAGGCCGTTCGCCCGCGCCGCGGCGCCCGCCTCGTCCCGGAGGGCGACCCTGAGAACGGTCGATGTCGTGAGCCGCGTCCGCAGGTTGTCGGGCGTGTCGACGGCGACGAGCTCCCCGCGGTTGATGATGATGACGCGGTTGCAGACCTGGCTCACCTCGGGGAGGATGTGGCTCGACAGTATCACCGTCTTGTCGCGGCCGAGATCCCGGATGAGCTGCCGGATCTCGATGATCTGTTTGGGGTCGAGGCCGAGCGTCGGCTCGTCGAGAATGAGGATCTCGGGATCGCTCAGAATCGCCTGCGCGATGCCGACGCGCTGCTGGTATCCCTTCGAGAGTTTCCCGATCGTGCGGCGGCGGACCGCCCCCAGCCCGCAGCGCTCGATTTCCCGGTCGATCTCCCCGCGCCGCGCCGCCGGCCGGACGCCCTTCACCCGGGCGACGAAGTCGAGGTACGCCTCCACGGTCATATCGACGTAGAGGGGGTTGCGCTCCGGGAGATACCCGATGCGCTTGCGGACCTCCATCGATTGCTCGAGAATGTCGAATCCGCAGACTTTCGCGGTGCCGTCGGTCGGGGGGAGGTAGCAGGTAAGCATCTTCATCGTCGTCGTTTTGCCGGCGCCGTTCGGGCCGAGGAAGCCGAGAACCTCGCCCGTGTCGACCTGAAAATTGAGCCCCTTGACCCCGAGGGTGACCCCGTAATACTTCGTCAGGTTTTCCACCTGGATCATTCCGCAAACCTCCAGGTTCCGTTTTCTTGGATTGCACCGTTCACGTGAACGCCATTACCCGTAGCGGGTTACTCTATAAAAGTAATACGGCGCCTGTCAATGGGCAACGGGAGAATTCTCTTTGCCTCCGCGGAGCATGTTTCCTATTATACTCCGATACAGGGAGCGCGAGATACATGAGCTATCAGATCACGAAGAAGCAGATCCGGCGGGGACTCCAGGTTTTCACGATCCTGAGCGTCTCGAGCTTCATCGTCATTTTCCTCGTCACGCATTCCAACGTGACGGTGGAGGCCTTCAAGGACATACAGCCCCTCTGGCTCCTCTGCACCATCCCTTTCATCGCGCTCGACTGGGTGGGGGGAGGGTTCCGGCTCTACCTCTTCAGCCGCGTGTTCCATCCGGCGATCCGCTTCAAGACCTGCGTGAAGGCGAATCTCGCGAACTACTTTCTCGGTTCCATCACGCCGTCGCAGACGGGGGGCGGGCCCGCCCAGATCTGGATGCTCTACGCGGGCGGAATGCCCGCCGTCGAGGCGACCTCGGCGAGCCTCATGGCCTTCTTCAGCACGACCTTTTTCCTCATCATCGCGGGGGCCGGTGTTTTCGCGTCCAAGGGGGCGGCTCCGGTTTCCGGGAAGCTGCTCTCGCGTCTCTTCAACATCGGCATCCTGTCCTTTCTCGTCGTCGCGCTCCTCATGGTCGTCTCGGTCGTGATCCCGGGGTTCTACCGGGAGCTTTCGAGGATCGTCGTGCGCATCGTTTCGCACATCCGGAGGAAGGATTACCTGCAGACCGGCAGTTGGGCGCACGGCGTCATCAACGCGATCGACCGCTGCCACACCCAGCTCATCCACTATCTGCAGAAGCATTTTCATGTCTTCATCTACGGCATTCTCGTGAGCGGCGTGTGCTTCATGTCGAAGTTCGCCGTCGCGTACTTCATCGTGCGGGGCCTCGGGATGCACGCGACGTTCATCCACGTCGTGCTCCTTCAGATGGTGGTCATCCTCATAAACTATTTCTTCCCGACACCCGGGGCGAGCGGCTCCGCGGAGCTGAGCTCGGCGGCCCTCATGTCGGCTGTCGTGTCGAAGGGGCTCATCGGCGTCTACGTGATCCTCTGGAGGATTCTGACCACGTACGTGGCGGTCGGGTTCGGAGGCGGAGTCGTGCTGCACGAGCTCGGCAAGAAGGAGAAGGTCGATGTGGACGACACGATCGGGGATGACGTTCCCGAGCCGGAGCGCGCGCCGGCGTCGTGAAGGGTTCGGCGCGGACGGCGATTTCGGGAAACAAGCGCCTCCCCGGAGCCGTAGTAACGGGGACGTCGCCCGGGCAGATCGGCAAAGGAAGGTAAGCACAATGCGCAAACCGGTCCTCTTTCTCCTCGTCATGCTCCTCGTCGCGCTCGCCTCGTTCGAGGCGTACGGCGGGGAAAACCTGTGGTACTCGGTCTTCGTGCCCGGGTGGGGGCAGGTGCGGGCCGGTCATTATGGCCGCGGCTCCATTTTTCTGAGCGCCGAGCTCGTGTCGCTCACGACACTCTTTATCACGGATATCCAATACGACCGCTCCGTCGAACAGTATAACCGCGCGAGGGCGCTGTATCTGCATGCGACGTATATCGGGGACGCCGTGGAGGAGTACGACATCATGCACGCACGATGGGACAGCGCGGAGAGTCTCCACGGGTACCGCGAGAAGGCGCTCTACGCCGCCATCGGCGTCTGGGCGGCCAATGTCGTTGACATGATGCTCTTCGATGAAAAAGGGGAGCCGCCGCCGCTGTCGTTCGAGGGCCGGCCCGGCGGATTTCTCGTGACCGGATCGATTTCCTTCTGAAAAGGAGAGGCCGTGATGAGATCGTTTGCGCTCTTTGTGCTGATTGCGACGGTCGGCCTGTGCCTTTCGTGCGGCACGGATCACGAGAACCTGCCGACCGGATTTGCATACAATCCGCCCCCGACGCCGGAAAACGTGGCGGTCGTGGGAGGGCATGAGTCGAGCACGATCAGCTGGAGCTACCCTGCCGAGGCGCGCGCGTCGATCGGAGAATTCAGGGTGTACCAGTACAGCGAAGCGTACAACGTTGTTCAGCTCGTCGGGACGACGGCCGATACCGCTTTTACGGACTCTCTTCTCGTGGGGAACCTCTACTACTGCTACAAGGTGTCGGCGGTCGATACGACGGGTTTCGAGGGGTGGCGAACGCCGAGCGTCTGCGCCTTTGTCAGGACCGCGGACCCGGACGGCGCCGGGGGGCGCACGCGCTAGCGTTTGGACCCGTTTTGCACGGCGATACGTTTGAGGAGCGGCTTTTGCCGCTCCTCTTTTATTGTTGGCATGGAAGGTGCAAAGATCGAGTGGGATCTTTCACCGAGGTGTTGAGATGGTTTCCGGTATGAATACAAACGAGAAAAGCGCCCGGCGGCCGGTCTCGGCCGAGGACGTCTTCGCGGGCGGAAAATCGTACTCCGTCATTCTCGAAGGCATCCGGTCCGAGATGGAGACCCGGGACACGTTCACGATCAAGTTTTCGATTCTCACGAAGGCTCCGCTGTCGAAGATGAAGCACATCATGACGAATCTCCCCGCCACGGTCTGGACGGGACCGGGTCGCTCGCGGGCGCAGAGCATCCTTGCGCTCATCGAGGAGGCAGGGGGCACGGGGAAGATCGTCGAGGGGGGCGCCGCCGCTCCCGCCCAGGCGAGTCCGAAGGAACGTAAGAGCGAGAATGCCTGCGCCTGGTGCGGATTTCCCCTGAAAGAGGGGGAAGCGATGTGCGGATTCTGCATGACGCCGGTCAAGGACGGCATCCCGAAGGTGGAGCGGCACAATCCGTCCGGGGCGCGGTTCAAGGGCGTGCCGTCGAAGAAACTCCTCCTCTACGGGATCTTCCTCGCCGTGGGGGTCGTTGTGATCTTCCTCCTCCGGTAGCTCGTCGCGCGCGCGGCTTCTCAGAGGAGCGTGCCCTGTCCCGGACCGTCGGTCGCGATGCTCCGGAGCGCGGGGTACGCCTCGACGAGGGTACCGGGCATCTCCTGCCTTCCCCGCCCCAGAAGAAACTTGAGCTGGAATGCGTTCACGAGAGCCTGTCCGCGGAAGTGGTTGTTCGTGACGATGTAGAGGTTCTCGGATCGCCCGGCGAGCCGCGTCGCGCGCTCCTTCCATTCCTCGAGCTCGTTCTCGCGATAGATGTAGTCGTAGCGCTCGTCTCGCCCCGCGTCCCGTCGCATCCAGTTCCGGTAGTTCCGGCCGTGGAGGCGGATGTAGGCGAGGCGGGAGTCGGTCACGATCTCCGTCGGCGGCATCGAGGAGCCGATCACGGGCTGATCGATGTTGCAGAAGGCGAGGCCGCATCCGGCGAGGAAGGTCTCCGTCGACGCGCCGAGCCAGGAGCCGTGACGGAGCTCGACGGCCGTGGGGAAATCCCCGAACCAGCGCCCGAGGCTCGCGAGCAGCCCGCGGCTTTCGGTCGAGTCGCGGAACGACCAGGGAAACTGCAGCAGAAACGCCCCGATCGCCCCTCGCGCGAGAAGCGGCGCGAACGTCGCGACGAAGCGCCTCGCCTCGTCGGCCGTGCCCGCGCGCTCGTGCGTGAAGCGCTGGAGCACCTTCACGGTGAATCTGAAGTCCGGCTGCGCGGCGGTGCGGTCGGCCCAGCTCCGTACGAGGCGCTCCGTGGGCGTTCGGTAGAACGAGCTGTTGAGCTCGACGCAATCGAAGTAGCGGGCGATCGTGAGGAGCTCATCGACCCTTTTCCCCGCCGGATACACGGGGCCCACCCAGTCGTCGTACGACCACCCCGCGGGGCCTATGTGGATCGCGCCGCTCCTGCCGTTTTCCGTCATGACGGGACCTCGATCCGAGAGTAGTCTCCGGGTCCGTCTTTCACAATCCCTTTTTCGGCGCGTCGCGCCGCGCGGGGGAGCGGGGCCGCGGGATGAGCTTTTGCGCTGGATAAAAGGCGAGCGATGCGGTATAAAGGCGGCATGCGGGATGTCGACGCGTCAAGATCCGGGAGGTTTGTGCTCTGCGCCATTGTCGCTCTCGCCCTGTTCCTGCGCTTCTTCCGGCTGGCTCATCAGTCCCTCTGGGTGGACGAGATACTCTCATACAAGGCGTTCACCTCGCCCGCGGGAATCCCGTACTGGCAGAAGTTTCTCTACGACGTGCACGGGCCGCTCTATTCGCTCATCATGCATTTCTGGAGCATGGTCTCGAAGTCCGATCTGTGGCTCCGCGCGCCGAGCGCGATCGCGGGCGTGCTCGCGGTGTATGCGTTGTACCGGTGGTTCATCGTGATCGGGAGATCGGATCTCGCGCTCCCCGCGGCGCTCTTCATGGCGCTGAACCCGTTCCATCTGTACTACTCGCAGGAGCTCAGGTTCTACGCGCTGCTCTCTCTCTTGTCCATCCTCACGCTCATCGCCTTTGAGGGGTTCCGCGCGCGGCCGACGACGCGAACGGGGGCCGTGCTTGGAATCGCGCTCGCGCTCGCCTGTCTCGTTCATTTCTCCGCGCTGTTTCTCGGCGCGGCCTTCTTCGTGTATCTCGCTCTGACGGGGAAGCTGAGGGGGGACCATCTCCGGTTCGGCGCAGTGGCCGCCGGTGTAGCGCTCCTCGTCATCGCTCCGTGGATCTACCGGGAGATCACGGTCCTCCGCCAGATCCACGTCGTCGGAATCTCGACGCTGAGCTCCAGCGAGCGGCTCAGGGGAGACCTCACGCTGAGCCGCTGGTCGTACCCCTATTCCATCTACGCCTTCTCCGCGGGCTATTCTCTCGGCCCGAGTCTGCGCGAGCTCCATCTCGGCTCGCCGGTCTTCGCGCTGATCGCCCGTCATGCGGCGGCGCTCGTCCCGACGCTCGTCGTCTTCGGGGGCCTCCTCATATCCGGGATCATACGGTCGGCTCGCACCGGCCGCCTCTGGTTCTTTCTTTCCGTGATTCTCGTCTCGATCGGATCGGTCACCCTCATAACCGCGTTCAACGTCAAGGTGTTCAACGTCCGTTACCTCATGTGTGCGTTCCCCCTTTACGTGGCGCTCGTCGTACACGGCCTCCCGTCGGGAAGAGCGGCGCGTATCCTCGTCGCCGCGGCCGCCTGCGGGCTCATGATCGTTTCCGACGTGAACTATCAGTTCAACGCGGAATATGCGCGGGAGGACGTTCGGGGCGCCGCCGCCATCGTAACGGGCGGGGAGGCGAAGGGGGATATCGTGCTCGCCCCGGGCGTTGAAGAGGTATTCGCCCACTACTACAAAGGGTCGAACGCGACTCCGTTCATCGAGCCGGCGCGCCTCGGGGAGAAGGGCGTCGACGCGGCGATAGCTGGCTATTTCGCCTCTCACGCGAGAATCTGGCACCTTCGCAGCAGGAATTGGGACAGGGACCCGGAGGACATTCTCGCGGGGGCCCTGCTGCGCCGGGGCGCCCCCGTCGGTTCGTGGAAGCTCGCGGGCGTCGTTCTCACCCTCTATGGGGAACGCGCCTCCGCGGGCCCATCCCGTTGACAGATCAGGGAATCGGGCTATACTACCTATGAGGGTCGGTGTTATCATGGGAGGTATCCCGTGACGCCCGAATGCCCGGAGATTCAACCCCTGAAGAAACGAATGCCATGGGCCGGGGCCTCATGGCATTTTTTCCGCACGGCGCTTCTTCAATCTCGAAATAGAACCGATACCATTCCGCAGCGCAAGGAGGCTCGCAGCCATGAGATTCATGCTGATCCTCTCCGCCGTGGCGCTCCTCGCGACCTCGTACGGCTGTTCGTGCGTCTCGACCGTCGAACGGGCGAGTCTGACGCCCGCCGCCGCCCGTGCAGAGTACGTGAAACTTCATCCTGACTGCGTTCACAACGACTGCATCAGGAACGGCGAGATCGTGCGGGGGATGAGCGCGCATGAGGTCGTCGCCTCGTGGGGCCTGCCCAACGTGTACGTCCTGACGAGAGAGTCCCCGAGCGAACAGTGGATCTACTACATCAGGGATCGCGATTCGCTCGCGATGCTTATCTACACGCTCGGCTTCGCCGACGACACGCTCCGGGTCTGGAACGTGGACGAGAAACGGGACGTCGGGCAGGGGACCGTATCGGTCGGGGACAACTCCCGGCTGGTCCCCGCGACGGCCGCCCGCGACCCGAGGAGAAAGTAGCGTCGCGCACGTCGGCCGGTGAACGGCCCCCCAGGCCTTTTCCCCGAGACCCCTCGCCGCGCGGGCGTTCCCCTGCCGCGGCGCGGGGGTCTTTTTCAAATTGACATTGCGCCTCCCTCCAAACTATTCTCATGCATGCGCTTTCTGAAGGCGCGAGAGCTTCTTGAGAAAGGACTTCATTCAATGATCGTCAAGCGTTTTCGGCTCACCGGGGAGGATGAGCACGATCCGCTGCGCGAGATGTTCGGAACGTTCATGAACGAGCGCTCGGGGAGGGGAAGGGTGCGCATTCATTCCGATCTCACCTGGGAGCCGCCGACCGACATCATCGAGACGGAGAACGAGATCGTCGTCACGGTGGACATCGCCGGTATGAACGGCAAGGACATCGGCGTCGTGACGGACGGCAAGGTGCTGCGCATCAGCGGCACGAGACGGAGCCTCGCCGCGCAGGGGATCAAGCAGTTTCACATGCTCGAGATCCAGTGCGGACCCTTCGAGCGGGTCATCGAGCTTCCGAGCCGGGTGGATGCGGCCAAGGTGTCGGCGCACTACGCGAAGGGCCTGCTCCAGATTCGGATTCGAAAGCTCGACCCGGGGGAGTACGTCAAAAAAGTGGAGATCGATTGAAACCGTCGCGCCGCAGCTATCGAATGGGTTCCGAAGTCGACGCCATCGCGGAGGGAAGCGATCTCCTGCGCGAGATCCCCGAGGAGCTCGCGATCATTCCGATCAACGACGCCGTCGTGTTTCCGTACATGCTGATCCCGCTCATCCTCACCGATACGAACCTCATCAGGCTCATCGACGAGGCGCTCGCGGGGAGCAAGATCGTCGGCGTGTTCACCCAGACGAACAGGGACGTGCAGACCCCGGGACCGGACGACGTGCACCGGACGGGGTGCGCGCTCCTCATCCAGAAGATGGCGAGGTTTCCGGACGGGCACGTCCGGATCATCGGGCAGGGGCTCGCGCGGATCGAGGTCAGGCAGTTCACGGACGAGCTGCCTTTCATGCGGGCGCGCGTGACGATTCTCACCGAGACGGAGCCGGTGGACGATCGCACGAAGGCCCTGATGCGGAACACCGTCGGAGCCTTCTTCGCGATCGTCGATTCCTCCGAGAACTACCCCGAGGAGATCAAGGGCATCGTTTCGAGCATCAAGAGCGCCGGAAGGCTCGCCGATATGCTCGCGGCGAACCTTTCGATGGAGATCGGCGACAAGCAGCGCGTGCTCGAGATGCTCGATCCCGTCAAACGGCTCGGTTTCGTGTATGAGTTCATCACCGGCGAGCTCGAGATCGTGAAGATCGGGGAGAAGATCAAGCGGGACGTCCGCAAGGAGATGGACAAGGAGCAGCGCGAGTATTACCTCCGGCAGCAGATCAGGGCGATCCAGAAGGAGCTCGGCGAGGAGGACGT
>JBEKAW010000019.1:0-14952 GCA_050015715.1 Candidatus Krumholzibacteriaceae bacterium | reverse complement strand
GATGTTCTGCGAGGAGCTCCTCGAGCTCGGAACGAATATGCCGCACGCGAGAGCGGCTGGATTCGCGGCGAGCACGGAGAGATCGTGCGCGCTCCGTATGCACAGGGGAAGGGAAATCGAATCGAGAATCTCGTTGAGCAGCTCCGGGTCGGGGTTCGGCATCAGCTCGGGGCGCACCGGGCGCGCGGGCGACTCCTCCGGCTCCGCCGTGCCGGCGCTCACCCTGGTGCTGTCGTCGACGGGGAGACGCTGCGCATCGGCCCCCAACAGACTGATGATATCGAACGGTGAAGATCCCCGCTTCATTTCCCGATGCTCCCTGCTGTTAATCGTCCGGTTCACCATACGGTTCGCAATCGGCATGCCGCCGATAGGAGACTCTGCCCGGGGTGGGACTTTGGTCCCGGGAGCGGGGTGCCGGCGCCTCTCCTGATCACCGGGAGGGGGCCTGTGCTCGGGCGTGGAGCGCCGGCCCTCGACTTTGGTCCTATCGCGACGGGGTGTGGGTGCGCCGGGGCGCGGGGGGGTCGTCCGGCCCTTCCGTGCATTTTGCACAGACGGCTCCCGCCGGGAATGGGCGCCTAGTTGTTTTGCACGGAAAAGCTCTCGGGCACGGGCTCGCGCCGCGCCGCGTCCGCCCCGCTCCGGATGCCCTCTTTGGGCGCATAGCGGCAGAGTCTCTCGAGTATGAGGTCGAAGAGAGGCGTGCCCCGGTTCATCCACCGGAAGCTCATCTCCTCCAGGTAGCGGGGGAGTTTGTTGAGCGGAACGCCGTGATACTTCGTGAGCCGTTCCTTGGCGAACGGCCAGAATCCTTTCGCGCTGCAGTAGACCTTGAGTCTCGGAAAATTCTTTCCGTAGTCGACGATTTCGAGGTTCCGGTCGCCGCACCTGAGGAGCCGGCCGTTCGGCGATTTCCTCGTCAGGATGAGGCAATCATCGCCGAACGCGAGATGGAAGAAGACCGCGCTGCCGGTGCCGGAGTCGGCTTCGTACGAATCGTCGTGACTGCCGGGCCCATTCAGACTCGCGAGATGCCGCATCGCCTCGCAGTCGCCGGGAAGGGCGCCGTCCGCGCCGCGCGCGTCGGCGAGCGCGCACCTGATCGTGTCGATCGATTTGAGAACGGTCGGGTAGCTGATCCCCGTCTCCCCGGCGATAACCGTCGCGGACATCTCGAGCTCGAAGAGCTTCACGAGCCATAGCCATTCGTGCGCGGTGAGCTTGACGTTGTTGAGGTATCTGCCCGCGAATGGGTTGAACGTATGGCCGCACCGCGCGCAGCGCCTGCGCTTCCCGTTCTCGATCTCGTAGAGCTTCTCGCTCGAGCAGGACGGACAGCGAAAACCGCCTGTCATGCTGCACCGCGTGAGAACGTAGTGCATCGCGGTCTTTTCCGATTTCACGATTTTTTCGAAGTCCAGCACGTTCATCGGTGAATCCTGTCCCGGCGCGGATGTCTGCCCCCGCGCCGGCGCACGTCGCCGGCTCGGGTTGCATGAATAGATCATGCATAGCACGCTCCACGTCAATTGCACTTAGGTCCTAACGGCATAAGACGTTAGGCCTATAGGCGCATTCGCGGGGTTTCGCGCGGAGATGAGTGGCGGGAGCTATTTGAACGCGGGGGAGACGATGTTCAGTTTCTCGGCCATGCGAACGAGCTCGGCGAATGTGCGGGCCTGCATCTTTCGCATGACGTTCGCACGGTGGATCTTCACGGTCTTCTCGCTCAGTGCGAGCTCGTCCGCGACCTGCTTGTTCGCGAGCCCCGCGGCGACCCGGACGAAGACCTCGTGCTCGCGCGGCGTAAGCGACTTGACCCGGTCGTGGATCTCGCGCAATTCGAGATTGTGACCGAGGGATACGCGGCTTTTGACGAGCGCCCTGTTGACGGCGTCGAGAAGGGCCTGGTTCTCGAACGGTTTCTCGAGGAAATCGACCGCTCCCGCTCTCATGGCGCGCACGCTCTGGGGAATGTTTCCGAATCCCGTGATGAAGATGACGGGGATGTCGATTCCCGACTGCACGAGCCGCTCCTGGAGCTCGAGCCCGCTCAATCCCGGCAGCCGCACATCGAGAACGAGGCATGCCGGTCCCTCGGGACGGGCGCTTGAGAGAAACTCTTGCGATGAAGCGAAGGCCTCGACCGGCAAGCCGATCGACTTGACGAGCTTGCTCAGCAGGGAACGGATAGCGGGATCGTCGTCGACGACGTATACGACAGGTCTCTGTTCGCTCATATCGGCCTCACCTCGCGCCGATGATCGCACATGCGGAATGGTACGCCTCGCCTGACTCTCTGTAAAGCGGATAATCTCGGCGTTTGTTAATTGTAGGACGGCTGTCCCGGAGTTTTTGTCCAAAAAAATGCACCGAGCGTCAATGGCCGTTGACGCCCGGTGCTGCAGCTCCGCACTTCGACCCGGCGGATTGCCGGGAGCGGGCGCTCAGTTGAGCCCGCGACGCTCGAGAAGCGGCTCGATCTTCGGCTCTCTGCCCCTGAACTTCTCGTAAAGGGTCATTTCATCCTCGCTCGAACCGGCGGCGAGAAGCCTCCTGAATGCCTGCGCCGTTTTCTGGTCGAACAGGCTCGTTTCCTTGAACGCCTGGAATGCGTCGGCATCGAGCACCTCGGCCCAGATGTAGCTGTAGTACCCCGCGTCGTACCCGTCCACGAAGATATGATGGAAGTAGGGGCTCCGGTACCGGCTCACGATCTCGGGAATGAGCCCGATCTTGCCGAGCGACTTGTCCTCGAAGGCCGTCGCGTCGAGCGCCGTCGTGTCGGTCTGCGTGTGCCAGTCCATGTCGAGAAACGAGGCGGCGAGGTATTCGACCGTGGCGAACCCCTGGTTGAATTTGCTCGAGTTCCTGATCTTCTCGACGAGCGCGTCCGGGATCGGCTCGCCCGTCTTGTAGTGGCGCGCGTACATCTTCAGGAACCCGGGATCGGTCGCCCAGTTCTCCATGACCTGCGAGGGGAGCTCGACGAAATCGGTCGCGACCCCCTGGGTCGTCGTGTAGACGCATTCGTCGAAGAGTCCGTGCAGCGCATGCCCGAACTCGTGGAACACGGTCGTCACCTCGTCGAAATTGAGGAGGGTCGGCGCATCCCCCGTCGGCTTCGCGAAATTCGCGACGTTGAAGATGACCGGTGTCTCGAGGGCGCCTCCCATCTTCGACTCGGCGCGGAAGGCCCCGCACCAGGCGCCTCCCTGCTTGCTGTCGCGCGCGTAGTAATCGGTGTACAGTATTCCGATGTGACGGCCGTCCGCTTCCTTGACCTCGAACGTCCGCACGTCCGGGTTGTACTTCGGTATGTCGGTGCGCTCCTCGAACGTGACGCCATAGAGCTTGTTCGCGAGCATGAATGCGGCGGACCGGACGTTCTCGAGCTCGAAGTAGGGCTTGAGCATCTCGTCATCGAGATCGTATTGCTCCTTCCTGACCTTCTCCGCATAGTATGGCCAGTCCCAGTAGGTCAGCTTGAAACCGCCCCCCTGTTTATCGATCATCGCCTGGAATGAAGCGCGCTCCCGCTTGGACCGCGCGAGAGCCGGTTTCCAGAGCTGGTTGAGAAGGCCGTACACCTTGTCGGGCGTCTTTGCCATGTTCTCCTCGAGCACGAAATCCGCGTGCGTCTTGTACCCGAGGAGATGCGCGCGCTTCACCCGGAGCGCGACGATGCGCGTGAGGACCTTCTTGTTGTCGAGCGCGTCGTTGTGATCGCAGCGGCTGGTATAGGCCTTGTATATCTTCTCCCGGAGATCGCGGCGGTCGGAGTACTGCAGGAACGGGAACATGCTCGGCGCGTGGAGCGTGAACACCCATGCGCCCGCCTTGCCGCGCTGCGCCGCCTCTTCCGCCGCGGCCGTCACGACGGCCCCGGGGAGGCCGGCGAGGTCGGCCTTGTTGTCGATCACGAGCTCGAACTTGTTCGTATCCTTGAGGAGGTTCTCCTGGAACTGGACGGTGAGCAGCGCGAGCTCCTTGTTGATGCCCCCGAGCTCCGTCTTCTGCGCGGCGTTGAGGTTGGCGCCGTTGCGCACGAACGCGCGGTAGTATTTATAGAGGAGCCGCTGCTGCTCCTGGGTCAGCGTGAGCTTCGCTCTCTGGTCGTAGAGCGCCTTGATCCGCGCGAAGAGTTTTTCGTTGAAGAGAATGGCGTCCTGGTGCGCCGACTTGAGCGGCGCCATATCCTTCGCTATCTGCTGAATCGTGTCGTTCGTGTTCGCCGAATTCATACTGGTGAATATGTTGTCGACCTGCGTGAGAAGCTTGCCGCTCCCCTCGAGCGCCTCTACCGTATTCGCGAAGGTCGGCGGCGCGGAAGACTCCGCGATCGCGGCGATCGCGACGTCCTGTCTGTGCATCGCTTCCCGGTACGCCGGCGCGTAGTGCTCGACCTTGATCAGGTTGAACGGGGGCACGCCGAACGGCGTATCGAACTTCGCGAGAAGCGGATTGTCGCTTTGCGGCGCGAACGCGCACAGAAACGCGTACGCGATGACGACGAAGAGCACGGATCTTTTTACCATGGCGCCGGGTCCTCCTTTGATTGAGACCATCCGGGGAGCGTGGATAATAGCAAGCCCATGTGCCTTTTACAACTGGAAGCGCCAAAAATCCCGGAGGAACGCGGCGCGGCCGTCGAATTATTCATAAGAGATAGGCGGGGAAACGCCGAGAAAATCTCAATTGACGTCTCCATTGTTCCATGTTACCATGCCAAACAGACGGAAATTTCCATAGCTAGGGGACTCTCGCGCCAATACTTACTATAACTGAAGAAGATATCCGTGGGACGGACTATCCTCCATTACGAGATTCTGGAGAAGCTCGGAGCTGGCGGCATGGGCGTCGTGTACAAGGCGCTCGATACGAAGCTCGACCGTCCGGTCGCGTTGAAGTTCCTCGCGGAGAACCTCATTCCCGACCCCGAAAGCAAGGCGCGGTTCATCCACGAGGCGCGGGCGGCCTCGAAGCTCGACCATCCCAACATCTGCACGATACACGAAATCGAGGAGTCCCCCGACGGGCAGACCTTCATATGCATGGCATGGTGCGACGGCGAGACTCTGCAGCGCAGGATCGAGGGGGGGGCCGTCGCGGTCGAGGAGGCTCTCGACATCGCGATGCAGGTCGCCGTGGGACTCGAGGAGGCGCACGCGGCGCTCATCGTCCATCGCGACATCAAGCCTTCGAACATAATGATTTCCTCGAAGGGCCAGGCCAAAATCATGGATTTCGGGCTGGCCAAGCTGGCCGACACCACGCGGCTCACGAGGAGCGCCGCGACCGTCGGCACGGTGCAGTACATGTCGCCGGAGCAGGTGAAGGGGGAGGACGTCGATCACCGGACCGATATCTGGTCGCTCGGCGTCGTGCTCTACGAGCTCCTCGCGGGGCGTCTTCCGTTCAGCGGGGATTACGAAGCGACCGTGCTCTATGCGATCGTCAATGAGGATTTCGAGCCTGCATCCAGAATCAATGCCGCGGTGCCGGCGGCGATCGACGAAATCCTCGCGAAGGCGCTCAAGAAGGATCCTCGCGAACGGTATGCTTCCGCGCGCGAATTGCGCGACGATCTGCTCGAGGCGAAACAGAGTCTCGCGGCGGGGAAGGGCGGCGCGAGGGCTTCTCCGAGGCGGATCAAGACCGTTCGTATGACACGGAGGGCTTCGCTCGTTCTCTGCGCAGCCGTGGTGCTGCTCGCGGCAGCCGCCTTTGTTTTCAGCATATTTTTCAAAGCCGCGCCGAAGCCGGTTGCGGTCGCCGTTCTCGGGTATGGAGGCACGCACCCCGACACGAGCTACGCGAACTACCTCGCCGAGCTCCTTGCCATGGATCTCGGTCAGAATCCGTATGTCAGGCCGCTCAGCAAGGACAGGATCATCGATCTGTGCAAGAGCCTGAAGATCGACGACCTGAACGATTCGACGGCCTTCACGCTCTGCGATTCGGCGTCGGTGGGGACGCTCGTTGTCCCGCGGCTGGCGCGCAGCGGAGGCGCCCTCAAATTGACCGTTTCCGTGTACGACGTGCCGAGCCGGAGCTGGCGCTGCGAAGTGTCCCAGCCGGTCGCCGGCGGCAGAGACGTGAGGTTCGAGACGATCGACCGGCTGTCGGACGCACTGAGCAGGAAATGGGACGTCGCGCCCCAAGGACGGGGAACCGTTCCGCCGCCCTCCCTCGCCAGGGCCGCGACAACCGAATCAGGCCAGGCGCTCCTGTCGTTCTTGCAGGGAGAGGCGATCTACCGCGGTGTAAACCCGGTGGAGGCAATCCCGCACTTCGCAACAGCCGTGGAGTTCGATTCCACGTTCGTCAGAGCGCTTCTGCGGCTCGCGCTCTGGTACGACTACGCCGGCGACAAGAAGCGAGCGATGATCCTCGCCCGGAAAGCCAAAGAGTGCTCACATGGCGACAGGACGGAGCACATGAGGGCGATGAGCGTCGAGTTCCGGATACGAGGCGATTACGAACAAGCCGTCACTTATATGAGGAGCCAACTCGACGTCGATCCGGGCGACGTCCGCACGCGGCTCGATCTCGGGTATGTTCTCTATCGCTTTCTCAAGAGATTCCCCGAAGCGATCTCAGAATTGAATGAGATCTTCACGAGCGATCCCCAGAATGGCCAAGGCTGCTGGGGGAAGGCGTACGGCTGCCTCGGGAACATCTATCTCTATACCGGTCAATTCGACGACGCGATGAACGCGTTTCAAAAGTATGCAGAGCTGTATCCCGGCACCCCTGACGCGCTCCATGACTTTGCGAGCGTCTATTGCTACCGCGGGGACTATTCGGAAGCGATCTTGCGCTACAAGGAAGTTATCCGGCTCGCCCCCAACTTCTTCCCTGCGTATGAAGATCTCGGCTCGACGTACGCGGCCCTCGGCAAATGCGGCGCGGCGCTCGAGCCGTTCGAGCGATACATCGAGGGAGTGTCCGAGGTGACGATGAAGTCGAACGGTCATGTGCTCATCGGGAAGGTCTGCCTCCTCCAGGGGAAGAGGCGCCAGGCCCAGCGGGAGATCGAGGAGGCGATGAAGCTCGACTCGCTGTCCCTCAAGGCGCGCTGGCTCCGGGGACGGATCGCGCTCGGCGACCGCGCGGGGATCGCCGCGGCCCGGCGGGATCTACGCGCGATGAAGACTATTCTCGAGCGGGTGGGGACGTCGAGCGACGAGGCGTACTACCACGATCTGCTCGGGCGGACGCTGATCGCGGAGAAACGATACGAGGAAGGGCTCGCAGAATTCCGGGCGGCTCAACGAACGGCGTCATTTCACAGGGAGTACTTCGATTTTCAGAAGGACTTCGTCATGGGGTGCATCGAGGCGGGAAAGACGCGGGAGGCCATCGAAGAGGGGCTCAATCTTCTCGCATACAACGGAAACGACGGCGAAGTGCTCTCTCTCCTCGGCCTCGCGTACGAGCGGGAGGGTTCGATGGATCAGGCGCGGGATTGCTTCCAGAAGGCGAAAGTGGTTTGGAGGGAGGCCGAACCGGGTTTTCGCCCTCTGGCGTTCGTCAAATCTGAATTGAACAGGATCTAGCGAACGCAATACGTCCAAACAAGGAGGTAAGGGAGATGGGCTGGCATAATCATCAGAAGGATCTCAGGGACGACGCCGTGCGGCAAGCGAAAGAGCGGCACACACCGAAGCAAAATGCCGTGGAAATTCCTCTCGATTGGTTGATCGCTTCCGCGACCAAGCTCTCCAAGAACTCAACCGTTCTGCGGATCATCGTCACGGACAAGACAGGCAAAAAGGTGCTCATTCCCCAGGAGGACTGTTTAGTCTATGTAGAGGGATACGAGCAAAGGAATCCAACCCTGGGACCCGACATTGGAATCTGCGAGGAGTTTCCTCCGACGCTTTGGCCACCGGAGTAATATTGGCGGAGCGGGGCATTTCCGAGCTGCCGCCGCGAACGCGTCAATCTATTTTCGCTTGCCCGGCTTGGCGAAGGTGGACAGGTATTGGGCCATGAAGATGTCCCGCGCGAGCGTGAGCCCCGGCTCGACCGCGGGCCTTTCCGGCACGATCACGCTGAGCGCCCCCGGGAGAACCTCGATCTCCACCGGCGTCGTCCCGATGACGTCGCCGTCGGCCTGGACGGGCAGCGGCGCCGCGCTCTCGATGACGATGCTTCTCCTGGCCTGAATGAAGTGCGCGCGCGGGGTCGCCGGCCGGCCCGTGAGGATCCTGAAGACGTACCGCGGATAGTCGCGGAGCGTCTTCGTGCTCAGGATCCAGACGTCGAGATGTCCGTCGTCGACGTGAATATCCGGCCCCTTCGGGAAGAGCATCTTCGCGAGGATGCCGCAGTTCGCGACGGCCACTTCCACGGCGTGGTGCCTCTCGGCGGTTCCGTCGACCGTGACGTCGAGGTGCCGCGCTCTGAACTCGGGACTCCTGAGGATGGCCGCCCCGAGGTACGCGATGAGCCCGAAGCGGCTCTTGTTCCTCCGCGTCGTGCCGGCGGCCACCGATGCGCTGATCCCGACCCCGGCGATGAGCACGTACACGCGGCTCCCGATTCGCATCGCGTCTATTCTTCTCGCGAGCGGCGCGCGCGCGATGAGCGCGGCCGCCTCGTCCACCCCGAGAGGGATGTTGAGCTCGCGCGCGATGAGGTTGGCGGTGCCGGTCGGGATGATTCCGAGCGGGATCCCGGCCCCGGCGAGCCCGTCGATGACCGCGGAGATCGTTCCGTCTCCCCCCGCGGCGACGACGAGGTCGAAGCCGTCATGCAGCCGCTCACGCACGATGCCGCCGAAGGCGGCGCCCCTCCGCATCTCGAGAATCTCGCAGTCGATGCCGGCCGGAGCGAGACGCCGGCCGAGCGCGTCGCGCACGGGCTCATGCGAGCCTCTCCCCGCGGCGGGGTTCAATATGACGAGTGCTTTCGCCACGGCCCCCTGCTGTCCCGGAACGCCGAACGTGAGATCCCGGGTGACGGTACCATATCTCGAATCCGAACGCCACGCCCGAACGCGCGCGAGGGACTACTTCTCCGTCTTCACGAGAAGCTTCTTCGCATACCTGCCGTGCAGGCGCCCGATTCCCCGCGCGACGTGCAGCGTCACGACGAGGAGCAGGAAGCCCGTGACGACGGCGACGGGCAGCGCCCAGCCGGGCAGGTAGTACGACCCGGAGCCCGTCTGTATGACGGGCTGGTCTAATACGTAGGCGAGGACCGGCGTCGCGATGAGACCGAGCGACACGCCCATAAGCGTCGCCGTGACCGTGAAGTAGATTATCCCGAGCGGGAGCTGGAGAATCATGTAGGCGATTGACGACCACGTCGTGCGGTCGGCGAAGAGCGCCTTGACGCCTCCCCACCATCCGAGATCGCGTCTGAAGAAAACGGGACGGCGAGGCATTCGCTCGCCGAGAACGCCTTCGATGATTCTTCCCTCGATGAGCGCTATTCCGCGGGCGGACAGGAGAAACGCCGTCATGAACGGTATTCCGATAATGAGGATCATGAGGCCCGCCGAGAGCGAAAGCCCCGTGACGGCCCACGTGAAGTAGAATATGCCCGTCGCGAGCGACAGGATCATGTAGAGGAGCGCCGCGTACGTATGGATGTCTCCGAGCACTCCGAAGAACCGGTGCTGCCGCGGGCGAACGGCCGCGGAACCACCGAGGGAAAGTGTCACAGGTGTCATGGTCTCCATCTCCTTGTAGGCGGCGGCCACCTCTTCCGGCGCCCCGTACGTTTCGATGATCTTTGCTATCTCCGCACCGGCGTCGGCGCCGGGCTCCCGTTCGAGCGCCAGCCCGAGCGCGGTCGTGAGGTGCTCTTCCGCGTCGGACAGGGCGTCCTGGACGGTCGCTGGATCGGCCCCCGAAAGGGCCGCCTTCAGCTTCTTGAGGTACTCATCTATCGCTTTGGTCATGACGCTTTCCTTTCAGAGATGAATCGACGACGCTCTTCGTGCCGTTCCACAACTCGGTCCATCGGTCGAGGGCCGAGCGTCCCTTCTCCGTGATCCGGTAGTAGCGCCGCGGCGGGCCCGTCACGGAGGGCTCGACGGTGCTTTCGAGGAGCCCCGTCTTCTCGAGAGACCTGAGTACCGGATAAAGGGCGCCCTGCTTCATCATCGGCACGTCGTCTCTCCCCGCGTCGATGAGCTTTGCGATCTGGTAGCCGTACATCGGCTCCCGCGCTCTCCCGACGACCCCGAGGAGAACGAGCGCCGAGGTTCCGGCGCTCAGCTCCTTGAGGAACTTCTTGTCTTCTGCGAGCGTCACGTCCAAGGTCTGAATCCTCCTTCCGGAATGGAAATACAACTATTCACTTCACACTATTACTAATCTAATAGTAGTATGTGCGAATGTCAAGAAAGTTTCAGAGAAATCTTCTCGGGCGGGGGGCTCAGGTCGTGATGAGCTGATGGAAAAGCTGCGTTCTGTTGCGGACGCCGATCTTGCGGTAGGCTTTCCAGAGGTGGTTCTTTACGGTCTTTTCGCTGATCCCGAGCTCGCGGGATATTTCGCGGTTGCTCTTCCCGCCGAGGAGATGCGTGATCACCTCGCGCTCGCGAATCGAGATTCGCCCGCTGGGGAGCTTCGTCGCGATCGGGTCGCATGGCGAAGGCATCTCGGGGGCACCTCCCCGTTCTTCGACGAGGCGCGCCGCCAGGATGCCGATCGACCGCATCTCGCCGACGAGGATCTCCATTTTCTCGCTCGCGTCCTGGATTACCTTCGCGAGCTCCACGATCTCGTCGTCGAGAGGGTTTTGCGAGCGCGCGAGAAGCCCGTTGACAATTCCGGCGAGCTCCCGCGTGACCGGGCGGAGCTCCGGCTGTTCGGCGGGCGTCTCGATGACGGCGCTATGCGGAGACTGATCCTTCATGGCTCACGATCGCTTTCAACGGGTCCGGACCGGCTTCGAGGAAGCCTTGTCCGTGAGGTGCGGGACCATCTTGCGCATCCAGTTAACGTGCTCGGTGTGCCGTATGCACGCGCCGGCGCTGGACGCGAATCCCTGGAGGGCGAGGAGATCCTCGGATTCGTAGACGATGTCCTCCGAGCGGCTGCTCACGTTGAGGACGCCGACCAGATCGTCGCGAACGATGATCGGCACGACCATCGCGGAGGTGAGCGTCGGGTCCTTGTATTCGAGCCCGGGGTGCATCGCGTAGTCAGAAGGGCTGGAGAGGAGAAGCGGTTCACGGTGTTGAGCAGCGTATCCGGCAATCCCCTCACCCAGCCTTTGTCTCAGATGGAGAATCTCGACGTCCGAGTGTCCGCTGACGGACCGGACGACGAGCTCGTTTGTTTCAGCTTCGAAGAGCATGAGCGACGCTCGGTAGCAGCAGAAGGTCTCGACGCACATCTTCGTGATGCGGTCGAATATGTTCTGAAGATCCGTCTCGACGCTGATGATGTGACTGATGCTCGTGAGCGCGATGAGACGGTTCGCGTGCTGTCTGAGGCGCTTGTCGGATTCCTCCCTGACGAGCTTGAGCTCCTTATGGATCCTGATGACCTGACGCTGTTGCTGGCCGAGATAAGCGACGAAGACGAGCACGACGACCGAGAGTCCGATGATGAGCACCATGTCCGTCTTGACCCAGGGCCAGAAACGGGCGACGCGCTCGCTCACGAGCGGCGGTATCGCGGTTCCGAGCCCGATCGTTGTAAGGACGAGAATGGCGGCGACAAAGAGCCAATTCCGCCAGATGTTCCAGTAGAACTTGCGGTCCTCGCCCGGCAGCGATTTCTCGCGGAGACTCGTCTCTTTCTTCAATTCGATCTTTTCAACGTTCGCCATATTGACTCCCGGCGCGATGACGGACGGGTCGCGCTGCCGATTCGTTCGACCGGATGATTCGCAACTGCGGTGCCAGCGACGGACCGCCGGCCCACGTGACGCGCCCGGGCCGCGAAGGCTTGGAGGCTCGATCCGCCTCGACGAACGCTCGCCGGGCTCGCCGCGCTTGTGGACCCTCATAAAGATTCTGGCAAAGGAAACGTTGACGCCAGCTCCGCCCCCGGCGGCTCTCCGCCATGACTTCGTTCTGGAGCAAGCGGTTGGAGGGGCGCCAGCCGTCGGGCTCCTGTCCATTGCTGTTTACATTATGAGGCAAAGACCCCAGTTCTCCATTTCCGTGAATGTCGTGGGGGCGGCGAAGGGCGCGCAAGGGCGGCGGGGGGTACCGCTGGATGCCGCCTGGGAGCGGCCCTCCCCTCGCGTTCGCGACGGCGGGCGATGGACTGCCGGCAACGGCGTTTACACCCTCTCCGGGATCCCTGGAATGCCGTAATCTTTATAAGGGCTCAACCGGGTGCGAGTGTCATGGCGCTCCGTGCGCGATCGAGAAAGATCACCCGACAACAGCGGAAAAATCTTCGAATGATGCGGAACATGGTGACGGTTGAGGGGTACGGGCGCCTCGCGTCGTAACTGATTTCTGATAACTTGCTTTGCAGAATGCCTCTTTATTGACCGCACGCGGCGGGCGCCTTTCACCTGGAGGCAAAATCTTTTTTTTCGGCTGGTTTCCCGCCGGAAGGGGAAGGCGGCGGAAAAGATAGGTAATAGACCCGGAGCGGTAATTGTGTATCTCATTGTAATTATTATAAATGCGGTATATGACATTCTTTGCGGTTTTCCGGCGGATACCCGCGTCTACGAGCCTCGCAATTCAGCATTTGTGATTGACATAATTGGTTTGGTTGTGCTACAATGATGCTTGTCGAGTAAGTGATGGTATCTCCAACACTCAGTTGCGGGAAGGAGGTTGCAGTTACCCCCAAAATACTTGTATCACCGTTAGTCCCCGAACCTTTGTTAGGAGGTTTAGGAGGTTAAAGAGATGTTCAAAGGAAAAGTGGTTGTTTTCGCTTTGATGCTCGCATTCGCAACCTCCGTCTACGCCGGTGATGTCGATGACTGCAACAGCAACGCGGGAATATCCTGTACGCTAATGCAGCTGTCGATCTGTCCGGCAGGAGATTTCGAGTTCATTCGCAATGCGTGCGGCGGCACCGCTGACTACATCTGGATCCAGGCGAAGGATGCCTCGAATAACCCGATTCCGGGAATTCCCTGGACGGATTATTGGCTGAATGCTTGCGATCCGAATGCCCAGCTTTGCCTTTGCTCGAGCCCGATCGCGGCCGACTCGCTCACCGGAGCGAACGGTCAGACGACGTTCTCGAACCGCATCGCGGGTGGCGGTTGCGCGTTGACACAGGGTGTCTGGTGGGCGATCCAGGGCAAGCCGATCAAGGCGAAACCCTGCCCGAACGTGCAGAACCTGTGCCTTAACATCATCATCAAGGGTCCGGACATCAACGGAACCGGTGGCAAGCCGGATTGCTTGGTTAACCTGTCCGATCTGACTCCGTTCGGTGTCAGCTACAACAAGCACCTGGGCATTGGCGGCTTCAATGCGTGCTGCGACTACAATGATGATACGCTGTGCAACCTGAGCGACTTCGGTTTCTTCGGAACGCACTATCAGCACCGTTGCCAGTAACAGGAACGAGGAATCTGGCTTCCGAAAGGAATCATGCATCTTAGGGCTGCGTACAGTGGGAGTTAGATTTGATGAGAAAGCTACTTCTTGCATTCGCAATAGCTCTCCTCATTCCAGGAATGCTGAATGCGGCGACGCTGGGGCTGTACTTCGGCTCTGAGCCATCCCAGATGGCGGGCTCTCCGGCGCCGTTCTCGTATTTCGATGTGTATCTGTTCCTTCACAGTGCGGAGTACTACGTGACCGCTATCGAATATCAGTTGCTTACGCCGGTTGATCCGTCGCACGCGCTGTTCGCGGTCACGGACGTCAGCTATCCCGACAACAAGGCGGTGACGCTCGGCGATCCGTTCTCCGGCGAGGCGATTGCGTACTGGCCGCCGCTGAACGGCTTCGTTCCGGGCTATAACCTCCTGGCAACGTTCCGGTGCGTTACGTTCGCGCCGTGCGGGTCGCTGGATGACTATCCGCTCGTGATAGGACCGCATCCGGACAGCGGAGAGCTGCGAGGAACTTTCGCGCCTGATAACGAGTTCTTCTCGATCACGGGGCTGACCTCAGTCGTTTGCCCCGATCGGATCGGAGCGCAAGAAGAAAGCTGGGGTGCGATCAAGTCTCTGTATAGAGGATAAGGTTTGTGGCTGGATGAACGGAAACGTTCATCCAGCCACCCTGATCCCGATGTACAGAGTCTGTCAGAGGCAGTTAGACGAGTTAGACAACTCGAGAGGAGGCTACAATGAAGAAGGCGTTGCTAATTGGTGTTGCGTTGCTCATGGTTGCGAGCGCAGCCAACGCGCAGCGAACTGGCTACATCGGTCTTTTTGCCGATGGCGGTCACTCGGTCTGCAGCTTCTCGTCCGCTAGTTTCGCCCCGTTCACATTGTGGATTTGGTGCCTGGACGAGCAGCCTGGTTTGACGGCAGTCGAATTCGCGATATCGTTTCCGACTATGGTAATCCAGAGCACCGTCACCGTGAATCCCCTGATCACGGTCGGCCTCGGGACGCTCACGGGCGGAACGAGCGTTGCGTTCGGGACGTGCCAGAGTGACTATGTGTGGACGCATCAGGTGGCGTGCTATGACATGGGTGGGGCCGCGGGCGTCATCTCGATCATCCCGGATCCGACGGCCCTGCCGCCGGCGTACCTGATCGCGACCTGCGACGTGGGCAACCCGCTCATATCGCCCGTTATTTGGAGCAATCTCTACATCAATCAGCCGTGTGTCGTCGCTACCCAGAATGCTTCGTGGGGAGCGATCAAGAGCTTGTTCTAAGAGCGCAACACTACAGCGACCTGATTAGAGTCAGTGGAGCGTATTTGGCTACGAGGAGGGGGCTCTCTGATGAACAGGGAGCCCCCCTTATTCACTGAGGGAGGTGAATCGGACAGAGAAAGCAATCGTTCGAAGAGGTGAATCGCTAAATCTGCAGCAG
>JBEKAW010000018.1:0-16028 GCA_050015715.1 Candidatus Krumholzibacteriaceae bacterium | reverse complement strand
TCGGCGTCGGCGACCTCCTCGCGGCAGCCGCGAATCGACGTCGCGACGACGGGGAGCCCCGTCGCCATGGCCTCGAGCAGGGCGCGCGGCATCCCCTCGCGGTAGCTCGGGAGCACGAAGAGGTCGAAGGAGGCGAGAATCGCCGGCACGTCCTTCCGGTAGCCGGTGAGAACGAGGTCGGCCCCGAGCCCGAGCTCCCGCCGGAGGCGCAGCACCTCGTCCCGGCAGCCGTCGCGGTCGCTCGCGAGCGGCTCGCCGACCATGACGAATTTCGCGCCGCCCGCGCGCCGCTTCACGATCGCGGCCGCGCGCACGAACTCGATCGCGCCCTTCTCGCGCACGATTCTCCCGACGAATCCGACGACGGGGCCGGACCCGAGCCCCCATTCCTCCCTGAACCTCGCCGCCTCGCTCGCGTGGAGCGCGCATCCGAAGGCCGACGGATCGACGCCGTTTCCGATGTGAACAAGCTTGTCCCGGGGAGCGATCCGCAGCCTCACCGCATCTTCCCAGTCCTCCTCGCTCTGCACGAACACGATATCGGTCACGGCCGCCGCGCACCGCTCGAGGCCCGCGAAGAAGGCGTGGACGGGCGGGCGCATCCCTTCGTGAAAATAGAATCCGTGCGCCGTGTAGACGATTCCCCGCACGCCGGCGAGCCGCGCCGCCGCCCTTCCGATGAGCCCCGCCACCGGGGTATGGGCGTGAACGATGGAGAATCTCTCTCTCCTCATGAAGGTGAGAAGCGCCGCGAAGGAGCGCGCGTGACGCGCGAGATTGTAGTTTCTCGATATGGGGATCGCCCGGACGGCGAACCCCTCCGCGCGGAGCAGGTCGAGCCCCTCCCCGGGGGAACAGCAGAACGTGACCTCGTAGCCTGCCTTCCGAAGAGCGAGACCGAGCGGCCGCAGGAGATGATACGCCGTGAAATCGACCGCGCAGAGCTCGAGTATCTTCACCACGCCTCGTCCTCCACGCGCTCTCCCCGGATGCATTTCTCGAGGATCTCCGCCATCCGGGGGGCCCACTCGCCGAGACTGAAACGCTCCTCGACGCGCCGCCGCCCCTCCCTCCCCATGAGACCGCGAAGCTCGGGATTGTCGAGGAGCGCCGAGAGGTGCAGGCGCCATTCCTCGTCCCCCCGGGCGATGTACCCGCTCATCCCGTGCTTCACGATGAGGCCCGCGCCCCCGTCCGGAGACGACACGACCGGAAGTCCCGCGGCCATGTACTGCAGGAGCTTGAGACCGCACTTCCCCCGCGCCCAATCGTTCGAGGGAAGCGGCATGATCCCGACGTCGCACCGGGCGAGCTCGCGCGCCTCGGTCTCCTCGCTCCACGGGACGCACGTCACGTCGAGGCCGGGAATCGCGAGCGCCGGGACGCCGATGACTCGGAGCTCGAAGCGGCACGCGCGCGCGACGCTCAGGAGCGCGCTCGAGCGCTCCTCGAGAAACCGCACGGTCTCGGGGGAGCCGATCCAGCCGACGACGGGGATTTCCCCGGCAGCGCGGGCACCGGCCGCCGCGGCGTATTTGGCCGGATCGATGACCGTCGGAACGAGGACCGTCCGAGGGTTGAAACGGGACGCGTAGTCCTTCAGAAATGGGTTCCCCGCGACGACGACCGTGCTCCGCCGGAGCGCCGCGGGGATCTTGCCGCCGAGGGCCGATCTCACGAGGCGGCTCTTCGATTCGACGTACGGAAGGAAGATCGCGTCGTCGATATCGTAGACGACCTTCGAGCGCATCAGGGAAAGGAACGCCTCGAGAAACGGCGGGCAGTACGGGGCGAGCTCCTTCTGCACGAAAACGGCCGAATAGCGCCCGGCGTGCGCCACCGCCGCGGCCCGCGCGAGAAGCCTCCCCGCGTGGTAGAGACACGATTTCCGGTGCCCCGCGTACAGGGCCTCGAGGTAGTCGTCCGCATGGAGGCTCTGCACGGTGCAGCGCAGCCCGCGCGATTCGAGATACGGAATGTATTGGAGAATCCGGTAGCGGCTGCTCGGCCCGGAGCGGCCGTACTTCGTGAGAATCAGAACCTCGTGCGCATCGCTCATCGCTCGCTCATCCCGCGCTCCCCCCGCGGGAAGGCAGTATCATCTCCTCGACGAGACCGCAGAGAACGTGCCCCAGCGTCATGTGGACCTCCTGGATGCGCGCGAAATCGTCGTGCGGGACGACGACGGCGACATCGGCCGCCCCGGCGAGGGGGCCACCTCCCTTCCCCGAGAACGCGAAGGCGTGCATTCCGAGCGCTTTCGCCGCTTCGATGGCGCGAACGACGTTCGGCGAGCCGCCGCTCGTCGAGAGCGCGAGGAGGACGTCGCCCTTCCGCCCCATGCTCTCGATCTGGCGGGAGAAAACCTCGTCGAACGAGAAATCGTTCGCGAGCGCGGTGACGATCGAGCTGTTCGTCGTGAGCGCCTCCGCGTGGTACCCGCGAATCTTGTGGCGGAATCTCCCGACGAGCTCCCCCGCGATGTGCTGCGCGTCCGCGGCGGAGCCCCCGTTGCCGCACGTGAAGACGACGTTCCCCCGCGAGACGGCCGCGGCTATCGTCTCCGCCATCCGGACGACCTTGGCTGCCTCGGCGTCGGGAAAACTCTCGAGGAGCCGCCGCAGGGTCTCGAGCTCCAGACGCACGTGTTCGAGATACTGTTCCTTCATGGGAGCGCCGCTTTCATTTGTTGAGAATGAGGATCGAGACAACGATCGTTCCGATCCGGATCACGCCGCTGAAGAAGTCGCCGAAGACCTTGTACGCGGACTTCTTCACGATGACGACGTCGCCGCGGTCGGGATGGGCGTCGCGGCCGACGCCGCGCTCGTGCCCGTCGGGCGAATAGATGACGACGCGATCCACGCTTCCGTCCTTCGTGGGACCGCCCGCGAGCCCTATGTACTGGACGATCGTCATGTCTCCGTTATAGGGAAACTGGCCCGGCTCGTTCACCTCGCCGCCGACCGAGACGGTCTTCGGCATCTCGGGGATCGCGAGCGCGTCGCCGTCCTCGAGCTCGATCGTTTTGGCCGGCGCCGGGGACATGTAATCCTTCAGATCGAGCTTGACGGTCGTGCCGTTCTTCTTCTGGATGTAGGCCGCGGAGCGGTCGGCCGTGGGTTTCAAACCGCCGGCGCGCACGATGAGATCGGCTACCCCCTCGTTCTGCGCGAGAAAGAACCTCCCCGTGCGGAGCGTGGCGCCTTCGACCTGCACGTAGCGGCGCCCCTTCAGCCGGTCGAAGACGCCGATCTCGTCCTGGTCCGCGAGCGGCATGCCGAATCGCGACTTCGGAATGCCTACCGTCGCGATGCCGCCGGCGGCGATCCTCGCCACGAGGACGCTGTCGTCGATGGCTTCGGTCGTGAATCCCGCGGCGAGGTCGATGAGATCGGCCACCGTCTCCCCCTCGATGATCTCGTAGTTCCCGGGCTTCTTCACCTGCCCCTGGATCGTCGCGTGCCACCCCGCGGGAGGCACGTGGACACGGTCGCCGCTCCTCAGGAACGGATTGTTCCCGAGGTCCCCCTGCTGGACAAAGCGGAGGAGATCCACGCGGATCTCCTTGCCGCCGCGCTCGACCGTGATGAGGCGCAGCGATCCGTTCGACTTGACGCTCCCCGCCCCTTCGATCGCGTCGGTGACGCGCTCGACGCCGGAGACCGCGACGGGGCCCGGGTTCGCCACCTCGCCCGTGACGAACACCCTGAAGACGGCGGGCGTCTCGAGGTAGCAGTAGAGATCGATATTGCGAAAATAGATGTTCACCTTGGCCGCGAGCGCGCGGCGGAATTCGGTGAGCGTGAGCCCGTCCGCGTGAACGGGGCCGACGCCCGGAATGAGAACGTCCCCTTCAGGCAGCACGTTGAGGCTGTATATCCGCGGCTCCGGCCCCATGATGCTCACGACGAGCCCGTCGTAGGGCCCGAGAACGTACTGGTCCGGATCGATCGCCCGTTCGAGCGTCGGGAGATTCGAGAGGAGCGCCGCGGGCGTCGGCTGCTCCCCGGGCTGCTCCTCGCTCGTCCCGCCGGCGCCCACCGCGAGCGACTGCTCGATATTCTTGAGACCCTTCTTCTTCAAGACGTCTTGCCTGTAGACATCCTGCTGCTGGCCCATCGCCGCGGGCGCGATCATCGACGACAGGGCGAGCGCGAGAGCGACGATCAGAAGATTCGTTGCATAGGATTTCATCTCATGACACCGCCGGTTTGAACGTCCCAGACACTCTAGCGCGAAATGATCTTTTTCACAATATCGGGAAGTGCTTCAAAAACTCTTCTTTCGCTCGCGAGATCCTTGGTCCCGAGCTGCGCGAGGTGCTTCTTGCCTCCGCCCCCGCCTCCCGCGACGGGCCCGAGCTCCCGGACGATCGCGTCGGCCCCGACCCCGCGCCCCTCGACGAGATCGTCCGTGACCGCGACGATGAACTGCAGCTTTTCGTTGAGCTCCGCCGAGAGCACCGCGATCCCGCTTTTGACCTTGCCGCGAAAAACGTCCGCCTGGTTCCGGAGCGCGCCGAGGTCTTTCACGGCGAGCCTCCCCGCGGCGACGACGATTCCGTCGACCGCGGCGGCGGACCGGATGATGCGGTCGAGCTCTTGCGCCGCCTCCCCGCTCTCCGCGCGTTTGAGCTCCCTGCGCAGCTCGTCCGTCTCGGCCGCGAGCGCGCGGACTCGCGGCAGCGCCTCGCCGCGCGACACCTTGAGAATTTCGGCGAGCTCCTCACCCTGATCCGCGAGCGCGCGAACGTGCTCGATGGCGCCCGTCCCCGTGAGCGCCTCGATCCGCCGCACGCCGGCCGCGACCCCGCTCTCCGAGGATATGAGAAAGAGTCCGATCTGCCCCGTGTTCGACAGATGCGTCCCCCCGCAGAGCTCCGCCGACACGTCGTCGATCCTCACGACGCGCACCGTCGATCCGTATTTCTCGCCGAAGAGGGCGATGACCCCCGCGTCGACGGCCTCCTGATAATTCATATTGTCGGTCCGCACGTCCAGTAAATCGCGAACCCAGCCGTTCACGCGGTCTTCGATCCGGCGCAGCGCCTCCCGCGAGACGGGCTGGAAATGGTTGAAATCGAACCTCAGGCGCTCCCCGTCGACGAGCGATCCCGCCTGCGCGACGTGGCGCCCGACGATCTCCCGGAGCGCCGCGTGGAGAAGATGCGTCGCCGTGTGATTCCGCGCGATCGCGAGCCTCCGCTCGTCCTCGACCTCGACGCGCACGCTCTGATTCAGGAGA
This sequence comes from Candidatus Krumholzibacteriaceae bacterium, assembly GCA_050015715.1. GTDB lineage: Bacteria > Krumholzibacteriota > Krumholzibacteriia > Krumholzibacteriales > Krumholzibacteriaceae > SSS58A. Next base: position 10,781 of record JBEKAW010000018.1, on the reverse strand, counting down.
AGCTTGTGCTGCACGTCCTCCTCGCGCCACGGGGATTCGACGAGGTGCACCACCTCGCCGCCGCGCTTGAAAACGTCCCTGATGTCGAGGCGGCGGCCGGCGATCTCGATCCATCCCGAATCGGCCACCTGGCCGCCCGAGGTCGCGTAGAACGGCGTCTCGTCGAGAATGAGCTCGAGCGCGGACCCTTCCGGATCGCTCCATTCGACGTCCTCCCGCGAGGAGCGCTCGATGAGCCGCCAGCTCCGCACGATCGCCTCGCCGCCGAGCCGCTCGTAGCCCGTGAACTCCGAGCTCTTCCCCTCGGTGATCGCGTTCATCGAGACGATCTCCTGGGCGTCTCCCGCGAAGGAGCTTCCTTCTTGCGCCCGCTGGCGCTGCTCCTCCATCGCGTCCTCGAAACCTTTCTCGTCGACGCTCAGGCCTTCGGCGGCGGCGAGCGTCTTCGTCAGATCGAGCGGGAAGCCGTACGTGTCGTGGAGGAGAAAGGCCTTCTCCCCGTCGAGCACGGAGGCGCCTGCGCCCTTCGCCTCCTTGACGATCGAGGCGAAGCGGGCCTTCCCGTCCTCGAGGGTCCTGAAGAAGCTCTCCTCCTCTCCCCGGACGATCGTCGCCGTATCGTGCCTGCGATCCTCGAGCTCCGGGTAGTCGATCTTCATCGTGTCGACCACGACGTCGACGAGCCGGTGGAGAAAGGGCTCCGTAGTGCCGTACGAGTAGAATCTCGTGAGCGCGCGGCGCAGAAGCCTTCTTATGAGGTACCCGCGCCCCTCGTTCGACGGATAGATCCCTTCCGAGATCGTGAATGTGAGCGCCCGCGCGTGGTCGGCGACCATATTGATCCCCATGCGGTCCTCGGGCGTGATCCTGAACCCCTCCGGCATCATGTCGAGGAGCGCCTCGACGATCGGGTGAAAGAGATCCGTGTGAAAATTATCCTCGACCCCCTGAAGAATCATCGCGAGACGCTCGAGGCCGAGCCCCGTGTCGATCCCGGGCTTCTCGAGGGGCTGGTACACGCCCTTCTCGTCGAGGAAAAACTGCGGGAAAACGAGATTCCAGAACTCGATGTATCGGTCGCAATCGCAGCCGGTCGTGCACTCCGGTCTCCCGCAGCCGCGGTCGGGGCCGCTGTCGTAGTAGATTTCCGAGCACGGGCCGCAGATGCCGGTCTTCCCGACGGGCCCCCAGAAATTGTCCTTGCGGCCGAGCCGCACGATTCGCGATTCGGGGAACCCGATCTCGCGGCTCCAGATTCCATATGCCTCGTCGTCATCCTCGAAAACGCTCACCGAGAGCTTCTCCGGGGGAAGGTGCAGCTTCTGGATGACGAACTCCCACGCCCACTCGATCGCCTCGCGCTTGAAATAGTCGCCGAAGCTGAAGTTGCCGAGCATCTCGAAGAACGTGTGGTGGCGGAGCGTCTTTCCGACGCTCTCGAGGTCTCCGGCCCGCAGACATTTCTGCACGCTCGTCGCGCGCGCATACGGGAGATTCCGGGGATGAAGATAGAGATCCTTGAACTGCACCATCCCCGCCGACGTGAAGAGAAGCGTCGGATCGCCCTTCGGGACGAGCGGCGCGCTCGGGACCTCGGTGTGCCCACGTGCGATGAAGAAATCCATGAAGGTGCGCCGTATCACATGCGCCGGCCACGTTTCATGCGTCATCGTTCTCTCCCGGAAAGACGCCTCTCAGAATCGCCGAGCAGATCGCGTTTACGGTGCGCTCGCTGAAGCCCCGGCGGGCGAGGAGCCCGTGGACGCGGCGTACCGCCTGCTCCCGGCTCTTCGCTCCCTTGAGCTTCTTTCGCGCGAGCTCCTCGGCGACCTCCCGCTCGCGCTCCGGAGGGAGCGCCTCGCGCATCTCGGTCTCGATGATCTCCTCGCTCACGCCCGCCTCCCGGAGCTTGCGCCTGATGAGGCGCGGCCCGCTCGGGCGGTGCTTCGCCGTATACTGCACAAAATGGGACGCGAGACGGCGGTCGTCAAGATAACCTTGACGCCGGAGGGTGTCGATAATGTCATCGACCACCTCCGGCGTCCGTACATTCTCCTTGCCGAGAGCGCCGCGGATCTCGTGCTCCGTCCTGTCGCGCACGGCGAGCAGCCGGTAGGCGAGCGCGAGGCCCGCCGTCCGGGCCATCGGTCCCGCGAGCCTCTCGAGCGCCTCGCGTCCGAGCTCCGCTCCCTCTCTCAGGAACTCCTCGCTCGAAGAATCCCTGAGCACGAGGAAACTCCGTCCCGACGACGTCGCGATCGTGTAGAGCTTCCCCCAGCGCCTGCGCGCGAGGACGACGCTCTCGACTTCTTGCGGATCACGCGCCACTTTGGGGCTTCGTTCCCGCCGACGGCATGGGAAGTCCGTAGTGCGCGCGAACGCTCTCCTCTATTTTCCGGCGGATGTCCTTGTTCTCCTTCAGGAACATCCGCGCGTTGTCCTTGCCCTGGCCGATCCGCTCCTCGCCGAAGGAGTACCAGCTCCCCATCTTCGAGATGATGTTGGACGAGACGCCGAGCTCGATCAGGTCCCCCTCGAAGCTGATCCCCTCGCCGAAGAGAATCTCGAACTCCGCCTGGCGGAAGGGCGGCGCGACCTTGTTCTTCACGACCTTGACGCGCGTCTGGTTCCCGATAACGGTGTCGCCGTCCGTGATCTGGCCGGTCCGCCTGATGTCGAGACGAACGGTGGCGTAGAACTTGAGCGCGTTCCCGCCGGTCGTCGTCTCGGGGTTCCCGTAGAGGACCCCGATCTTCATGCGAATCTGGTTCGTGAAGATGAGACACGTCTTCGATTTCGCCACGGCGCCCGCGAGCTTGCGGAGCGCCTGCGACATGAGACGCGCCTGGAGCCCGACGTGCGAATCTCCCATCTCTCCCTCGATCTCGGCCGCGGGAACGAGCGCCGCCACCGAGTCCACGACGACGACGTCGATCGCGCTGCTCCTGATGAGGACCTCGGCGATGTCGAGCGCCTGCTCTCCCGTGTCGGGCTGCGAGATGAGGATGTTGTCGACGTCGACGCCGATCTTGCGGGCGTAGCCCAGGTCGAGCGCGTGCTCCGCGTCGATGAAGGCGGCGACGCCGCCGAGCCTCTGCGCTTGCGCGACGATCGAGCAGGTCAGCGTGGTCTTCCCGGAACCCTCCGGCCCGAATATCTCGATAACGCGACCGCGCGGCACCCCGCCGATACCGAGCGCGACGTCGAGGCTCATGCTCCCCGTCGGACTGGCCTCGATGGGAACGATCGCGCCGCCGGCCCCGAGGCGCATGATCGAGCCCTTGCCGAACTGCTTCTCGATCTGCCCCATGGCGAGCTCGATCGCCTTCTCCTTGTCCTTCGTCGCCTCGGACGGCTTCGTCGTCTTCTTCGGTTCTTTCGTTTCCTTCATTTCTTTCGTCTCTTTCATCGTTCGTCCTCCCACATCATCCTCCCCACACTCCGGAATGTGCCGATTTACACCAGTGCGCCCGCGTCCGATCACACCACCTCCCGCACCCCCGCCGCAGACGGCGCCAGTGCCTTTTATAGCACCTCAAGTCCCGTATTTCAATGAAATTTAGGCGACGCGGGGCGGGCCCGTCAGGGGGAAAGCCGAGCGATAATGTCCGCCGTGCCCGACACCTTGGCGTATGTGCCGTTGAGCGCGGCGAGAAAGGCCGCATGCACGTCGGGGGCCGCGACTGTGCGGCCGCCGTGAGCGAGCGCTTTCGTCGCGCAGGCGTCCCCGGCGACCAAGCACTCGAACCCGAGATCGAACGCCGCCCTCACCGTCGCATCGACGCACATGTGGGTCATCATCCCGCAGATCACGAGACGGGAGATCCCGGCGCCGCGCAGGTGCGCGAGAAGCGGCGTGTCGCGAAAGGCGTTTGGATAATGCTTCTCGAAGACGGGCTCGTTCTCGAGTGGACGAACGTTCTCATGGATCTTCACGCCGTCGGTGTCGGGGAGAAAGAACGTTGCGCCCGGGCGCAGCGAGACGTGCTGAACAAGGACGACGGGAAGTCCCTCCCGCCGGAAGAACGATAGAAGCTCCGCAGCGCGCAGGCTCGCCTCGACGCTCTCCACGAGCTCCATTCGCCCGCCGGGGAAGTAGTCGTTCTGGATGTCGATGAGGAGGAGCATTGATCCTTCCTCTCACGGGAATTGAGCGAATCTGGTGATCCACCATTTGCCCTTGGAAGATGTGAATTCCAGCCCAAAATCGGTGGGCGTTCTCAACTTGCCACTTGGAACATAGCCGCATTTCCCATCAGCCGTTCGTACAAACACCGCTGGGTCGGGAGTTCCGCCGACCGTGCCTTCATAGAGAACCAACCGCACCAGATCATATGAAAGGGTATCGCACGAGGCGGTATCGGGCACTCCATATGGTTTCATCGGTTCCATGACTACACCGCTGTCGATGATCGCAAGGTCATAGTCCTTATCCCATGGCCATTGGGTCCACACGTAAGGGGCTCTGAAGACAGTGAGCTTGTCATCGAGAAAAGTGCCTCCCAATTTCAGTATTTGACCCAGCCGAACCCAAATCGGCGTACTGAATACCGTAGGTTCCGGCGTGGGCGGCCGATAGACAAACCAATCGCTGATAAAGAGCTGCTTGCCACCCCGGCTGAGATCAGCGGAATCCAGGTAAGCGAAAGCCTTTTGTGCCTGCAAGCTGCCTATGTGCATGGATTTCATGGCACGTTTGATCGCCCACTGCTTGTATCGGTCCTTGTCAGGACCGAGCGATATGTTCTCGGATATACAGTCCAGAAGAAAGCTCGTGTCCTTGCGGGCAACGGCACTACGCAGCCGCTCCCGAAACTCCGCAAATGACGGATTCTTGTATGCCTCGTCGATGGGGTAGAGCTTGGATGAAGCATGCGGGGCGCTTCGATCGGCAGCGCAGAGCTGCGAGGCCGCGCAGAATACAACCGCCAGAAGAGAGAACAAGCAAACCCGTCCAACCATAATAGAATGCCTACTCAGAATCGTAAAAGCGCAACGACGGGAACCGCGAGATCCACTGCTCTCGAACCGCACCTTCGAGGAGATCAAGGTACTTCCACTTCATATCAGGACCCCGAAACGTCCGAACCCGCTGATCTTGCAAGTCGAATCGATCTATGACTGGCATGATGCGCTCATTAGGGGGATAATCGAAGCACTCCTCCCACCCATAGACCAGGAAACTGGAGGCGCTGAGCCACGTCACCCCATGGAAGCCGCAAACTGTCCCGCACCCCAGAATCTCGTATGCGTGCCTGCTCGGAAGATTCAGGAGTGCAATGAACATATCCACGTCCTGAACGTTCTCCCCGGTCGAGTCCACTTGGTCAAACCAGAAGTCCACCGCCCATGTGCTGTCCGGCGAATAGAGGAGCCGCTCCGACTGCCACCGTGGAAGGCCTCCCGATCGAGGAAAGACGCGGTCATCGATCTTGTAGCCAAGGCTGTCACGTTCCCTGTCGAGCCGAAATGACGAAGCGGTCAAGTTGCTTAGTGGCGGCGTCCAGAGCTTCAGCCACGCGGCCAGCTCCGGGTGTGCGGCAACGTCCGCCTCTGAAAACGGCGCGTCTTCTGACGCACGCACGCTCATGAATCCGAACAGCGACAACAACACGAGCAAGGCGAGTGATCTCTTCATGTATTCATCCCCTCCGCTCAGAGCTTCTTTCTCACGCGGCGCTTCGAGCCAGTCGGGTTCCCAGCCGTGACAAACCCCGCCTTCTCGAAGAGAGACTCCGTGCCGGTCCACGAGAAGGCGGCGATGTATTGCCCGTCCTTGTTCGGCTTCGAGGGATACCCCTCCACGATGCCGACACCCAGCGCCTTCATGGCCCGGAGCGCGTGGGCGAGCATCGCCTTCGCCGCGCCTTTCCCCCGATAGTTTCGAGCGACAAAGAAACAGGGCACTGACCACACGTCCACCGAGTCGTCGCATCTCAACGTGCGCGCGCGGTTGAGCCGCGGGAAGGAATCCCTCGGCCCGAACGTGCACCAGCCAACGGGCACGTCCCCGTCGAAGGCGAGGATGCCGTGGACCTCGCCCGAGAGGATTCCTCTGCGGAGCCTTCTCTTCGCGACGGCGCCCTTCACGTCGTCCCATCGTTCCCATTTTTCGATGCGCCAGGCCTGGCACCAGCAGCCGCCGCACGCGCCGTTCTTCCCGAAGAGCGCTTCGACCTGGGGCCAGAGCTCGGGGGTCAGTTCCTTCGTCGTGATACGCATGGCTCCTCCCTAGAATGCCACCCCGAATGACAGCGAGAGATAATTCGTCGAAGAGGCCGGCTCCGTCGAAGCGTTCGTGAAGAGGACGTGGAGTTTCAGATCGACCTCGCCGAAAGCGCCGCCGGACAGAAATCGCCCTCCGATTCCGAGGGACAATAACGGCGCCACCTGAGAGTCGAGGTCGTACCCGCGCTGACCGCTGCCGGGATAACCAGGCACCGACACTTCAACCTCCGCGTTCGAAGAGACGAACCCCGCTCCCGCCCCGATCTCGGCGAAGAGCTGCTCGGGATCCCGGTCTGACTTCGCCGTGGTGACTCGAAGCTCCGGCGTGATCTCGAGAACGTAGGTCACACCGGAGGCGTGCCAGTCGACCCCGATCACATTCGGAGTACCGGAAGGACTCCACCGATCGAACGCCGCCTCGACGCCGAACGCAAAATGCGGCCTCAGATCCTCGAAGCACGTTCCCGCGCACCGGAATCCGAGATTGACATGATCGTCGAAAAGCTTCGACGGACCGGCGGACACTCCCCACGTGCGAGCCGCGGCAGCCGGCGCGATCGTCGAGACGCCGATGAGAATCGATGCGAGCAGAAGTGATCTTTTTCGCATATCCGTCCCCTCCGTCCTATCGCATGAACTGGAGCCGCTTCAGAATGAGCTTGTATTCCGGATCGAGCATATCAAAAACAGAAGCGGTCCCATCGATCAATATTTGGATCCCCGTTCCCCGCACCAGCGAGTAGGCCACATATATCTTGTGCGGTATGCCCGCGGGATCATCGTATTCCGCAAGATAGCAAATAAGGCCAAACTCCCCCGGAGTGGCCCACGCGAACTTCACCGATGACAACTCACGGAGCGATTTCTGGATGCGCTTGTTGACCGAGTACTCAACGAGATCGATTCCCGGGGGCACCTTTTCGGCGAAGACCGCGAGATTCGGAATGATGCCTCGCCCGAGCGAATCATAGACGACCTGTCTTCGAAATTGATACATCGTCAGGCCGGGTTTCTCATAAACCTCGGGCTTCCCCTGCCAGGTCTGAGGTAGCGAGATCACGATCCGCGCGGAATCCAGCGGGATCGTCTGCAGAGGACCGGGCTTTTCTATCGAGGCAATCTTGAACGAATCGCGTGAAGGCGCCGCGCATGCGGAAAGGAGTGCAAAGAGCATTATCGAACTAAGCGACACTCTCATAGATCCACCCATCATGTACCTTCAATATACGAACGGGATTAGCTTTCGCACGCGCTTCTTATATGTCGCGTACGTCGAGAACTTCTCCGCAAGCCACTTCTCTTCCCGCCGCGACTTCATGTCCACAAACACGAAGAGGACTACGACGTACAAGAGCGTAAGCCAACCCCGGACACAGAGCGCCCACCCGAGGGCGAGAACAACCCCGCCACTATACATCGGATGGCGAACGAGCGCGAAAGGACCAGTCTGAACGAGCTCCGCCCCATCTCTCGGGTACGGCAGCGGCGTCAAGCCGCGGCCGAGGCGAACGAGCCCGGCTGCGAGCAACGTGCCGCCTACGATCATCAACACGCCGCCCGCAAGCCGGAACGCATGCGGGAACGGCCACGCCGGCCAGCTGGCCGCGGCGCGGGGGCCGAAGAACACCAACAGAATGAGGAGAACCTGCGTGACGACGAGCCATTCGCCGCGAGCCCCCTTCCACCAAGGCTTGCTATCGACGGCTGTCGAGTTTGGCGACATTGCTCGAGACCTCCTCATGTGGCCTGACGATGAAGCTCAGCGGCGAGAGCAACGCATCAGTCGGGCATCCCCTTCGCCCGGGTGAGCCAGTGCATCAGGTTGAGAACCAGCTGATAGTTCTGCTTCGCCACGGGCGAATTCATGCCCACCGGCATCTTCTGCGGTCCGGCGAGCTGCGCGCTGAACATCGCCGCCTCGCCGAACACCGCGACCCGGCCCTCGCCGATCTTCAACACCGCACCCTGACACCACCCCTCGATCGGAACCTGCGGCGTGTCGGGCTTGACTTCCAGGACCTTCTTCGTCAGGAACGACACGGACTTCGCGCCGAACACGAGAACCGGGATCGCGTCTTTCGGCGGTTTGAACGCCGAACCGGTGAAGGTCGCCACGACCGTCACCTTCTCGTCGTCCGAGCGGCCGCGCGTGATCGCGCTCTCCTCGAGGCCGGTCCCGTAGGCGAACGTGTCCCCCATCGCCGGCTTCCTATCCCCAAGCTTCGCGTAGCCGTTGCTGAACTCCACGCCGAGAGCCTTGCCCAGCTCACTCGCCGCGCCCGCAAACGGCATGTGATCGGCGATCAGAACGAGCGAACCCCCCTTCTCGACCCAGGAGCGAACGGCGGCGATCTCATCGGGCGTGAACGCGGACGGAGTGGGGAGCGACCAATCCTCGTCGTTTCGCACGTTGAGCGCGTTCGCGATCACGAGGACGTCCACGGGCTTCAGAGAGGCCGCGGAGAACGGCTCCTTGAGGCTGTCCACGCGGTAACCATCGCGCCGCAGGAGCTCGGCGAACGGCTTGTATCGCCCCTCGGCGGTGTGGAAATTGTAGTGCGCCTCGTCAATCGCGATGCGGGGTCCGAGACCCTGCTCGTAGGCCGGCCGGGGAATCGGCGGGTTGTAATTCAGGTCAGGCACCTGCTGGGCTTGAACGACGCCCACGGCCGCCAGCACCAGGATGCCGAAGAGTAGAAATCCCTTGCCCATGTGACCTCCTCACTATCGTCGACGTGTATGTCACTTCCTGCGGTAGCGATCCTTTTGATTGAAGAACGTGACGTCCGCGTAGCCGGCGTGAATCCTGGCCGAATGCTTGACTCCCCGCGGAACGAAGTACTGGTCTCCCTTCACGAGGGTTCGCTCCCGGCCGTCGATCACGAGATCGATTCTGCCTTCGAGCACCACCGCCCACTGGCTCTCATGCGAGTGCTCCGGGACCGTGACGTCTTCCGAGAACTCCATGAATATTATCTGGTGACCCTCTGACTGAGACAGATAGGCCCGAACGCCTTCCAACGGCACGTCGGCCTCAGGAAGGTTGACAATGGGATCCGGAAATACTCCTGACATTTAATGCCCCCCTTTAGAGCACGAACGGAATGACTGCTTTTGTGGAGCACGCGTATTGCTCGTAGCCGGGTAATGAAGCCCGCAGCAGCCGTTCTTCAACAAGGATCTTCGCCAGAACCAGAAGCGACACGACAACACCGGCTGCGGCATTGACGATGGACATATGCCCGGCGATACTCCCCCAAAGAATCAGGAGCGCACCGGCGTAAATAGGATGGCGGATGAGCCTGTACGGTCCGGCCTGAACTATCGCCGACCCCGCGGGTTTGGTCCCGAAGCTAAAGCTGCCCCTCGGAAACACCGCGCGGGACCAGATCATAACAGCCAAACCAACCACCTGGCAGGCGATGACACCCGGAGCTGAGGAAAACAAATCCCCCTTGAGCCCGAGCAGCAGGAGACTCAGAAGAAATGCGGGGAATCCAACCAATGAAATCAGGTGCATCATGGCTTCATGCCTCTATGCTTAACGTTCGGAATCATCCGCGCCTCGTGAAAGAACGTGAGCACGCGCCGAAACGCAAGGAACGCCCGCGCGAGGCACGGAGTGCCATCACCTGCAACGGGATGCTCACCATTCTATCCTGTGAAGTCTTTTGCGGCCAAGTATGCCTCCCCCGTTTGAGAGGCATGTCGCCTTATTCTCTCAATGACGTCACTCATGCTCATGATGCCACCGAGTACAAGATAGAGGTGGTTGTGATCGAGCAGGAGCAGCGGCGTTTTGGCCGACGATGCCTCCTTCTTAGCGACATCAGTGTATCCTGAAATGGAGACGAACACGCCCATGGTATTGTCAGCTTTGTCGATTACCTTCTTGAAGAAATCGCCGATGGCAACCGGATCCGTCGGTGAGGTTGTGAACTTCAATTCAGCCAGATACGTTGTTCCAGATAGAGTCAACGAGCCATCGATTTGTCGCCCCCCGTGCATGTAGGGTCGCCGATTCTGGATTTCGCTAAAGTCCAGCAGATCATAGAACCAAGTCTGGAAGTCGTAGCCCGCTTGCTGATCGCCCAGACGCTTCCCGAGTTCATTCAGTCGATCGTCAAGCTTCTGAAGCGAGTGCTGGGAGCGAGCAACTTCGGCTTGTTTTCTCTGAAATTCCGCCCGGGCCTTCTGACGTTCTTCCTCGGTCTGGATTCCCTCTTCTTGCTTATCGTGGTAGAGTTTCAGCCGCAAGACGGCCTCATGTGCGGCCTTGATCTTGTCGGCAGAGTCCTCCCAGTTCTGCAGGTCGGGAAAAGTCTTTTGATCCATGATAGCCGCAGCGATCCTCAGCAGGCCCTGCAGTCCACTATCTGACTTCGGGAGCTCAATAAAGAGTCGATCGAGGAAGTCCCTTTTGGATTCATCTGGCCCCCATGTCGCAATGAAATTGCCGGATACTCCACAGAGACGAAGGAACTTGGACAGAGCCTTCTTCCGCCAGAAAGACTTGAGACAGGCTTCGTACACGAGTTCAATGTAATATGGAG
>JBEKAW010000017.1:0-16060 GCA_050015715.1 Candidatus Krumholzibacteriaceae bacterium | reverse complement strand
GTCGTCACGCTCGACCTTGCCGGCCACGGCGCTTCCGGTCTCGGCCGCAAGGACTGGACGATCGAATCCTTCGGCGCGGACGTCGCGACGGTCGTCAACGCGCTCGGGCTCAAGAAGGTCATTCTCATCGGCCATTCGATGGGAGGCGACGTCAACCTCGAGGCCGCGCGGCGCCTCCCCGGCAAGGTGCTCGCCCTCGTCGGCGTCGACACGTACCAGGATTTCGCCGACAGGGTCCCGCCGGAGCAGCGCGACAAATACATCGACGCGTTCACGGCGAACTTCGAAGGCGTGACCGAGAAGTTCGTCCGGAGCATGTTCCCGGCCAAAGCCGACACGGCGCTCGAGTCGAGGATCGCCGCCGATATGGCTTCGGAGTCGCCCCAGGTCGGCATCAGCGCGTTCAAGAACATGATGAACTATGACCCGCTTCCCGCGCTCAAGGAGCTCAGGATTCCGATCCGGTGCATCAACGCGGACATGTGGGTGACGAACGTCGAGGGGAACAAGAAGCTCGCGTACTCGTTCGACGTGAAATACATGCCGGGACACGGACACTTCCTGCATCTCGAGGACCCGGCGACCTTCAACAAGCTTCTCGACGAGACGATCGCGGAGATCGTGAAGGGAAAATAGCGCTCATCAGACCGCGAGCTCGCCGCGCAGGACGGTGATCGCGCGACCCCCGAGCTTGACCCGGTCTCCCGCGAGGCGCACCTGCACGACCCCTCCCCGGGCCGAGGCCTGGTAGGCCGTGAATTCCGCTTTTTCGAGCTTCGCGCCCCAGTACGGCCCGAGACAGCAGTGGGCCGAGCCGGTGACGGGGTCCTCATCCACGCCGACGGCCGGCGCGAAGAAACGCGACACGAAATCGAATCCCTTCGTGCTCGCGAGGCTCGTCACGATGACGCCGCGCGCCTCGACGCGTTTCAGCCTCGCGAAATCCACTTCGATCGCTCTCACAACGCCCTCGGATTCGACCTCGACGAGATAGTCGAACTCGTTCCGGCCGACGTAGACGGGACGCACGCCGAGCGCCTCGATGAGCCCTTCGGGGGCATCGGCGGGCTTCTCCGGCTTCGCGGGAAAATCGAGCTCGATCGTCTCGCCCTTTTTCACGGCCGTCAGAAGCCCGCTCTTCGTGGCGAAGCGCGCCTGTTCGCCCGCGGCGAGGGTCCCCGTTTCCCACAGGATGTGGGCGCTCGCGAGCGTCGCGTGGCCGCAGAGCTTGACCTCCACGGCCGGCGTGAACCATCGGAGGTTGAAGCCGTCCCGTGCCTTGTGCAGAAAAGCCGTCTCGGCGAGATTCATCTCGCGGGCTATGCCCTGCATCCACGCCTCATCGCGCGGCCCCATGGATATGCACACGCCGGCCGGATTTCCCGTAAACGGCTCGGCCGCAAAGGAGTCCACCTTGAAAATCTTCGCGCTCATCTCTTCTTCCCGCCGTGCTCGAACCGGAAGCGCATCTTCGTCGAAGTTTCTTGCTTCTTCTGGACTTCCCCTCCCCCGAAGCGCTTCTCGAGCCATGAGATCGTCGCCGCCGGCCCTTTGAGCTTGGCGCCCCAACCGGGACCGGGCTTGTCGAAGTAGACGTCGTAGCGGAGCGTGACGACATTGTCGATCGTATGGAATTCCCTGTCGCCGCCGTACAATTCCTTGAAGAAGAGTGGATAGTTGTACTGTTCGGGGAGCTGCACCATCTCATCCTGATGAACCAGATTCAGGATCGCGCCGGCGAGAACGGCCTCATATAGAAAAGTGCTCGTGCGTTCGCTCTTTCCGCACATCGCCGCGAAATCCGGATCGCCGCACAGCGCGGAGAACGATTCGGCCCACGCCTTCATGATGCCGCGCTCCGGCCTCACGACGAGGAGCCCCGCGTCGAAATAGGGACGAAGCGTCTTGCCGTCCGCGACCGTCTTCATGGGAAAGAGGGCCGACGCAGGGACCGACAGCTTCCGGTAGAGTCCGCTCCAGAAGGCATCCGGCGGTTCCGCATAGAGGGAGCCGATATTCTGATACGCGACGGGGCGAAGCCCAAGGCTCTTCCCCTCCGCGAGGAGAAGATCTCCGGGATCCTTCAGCACCACCGTGTCGTTGTCCATCCAGACAAGGACCGCCGCCGCGCCGGTCGCCTCCCTTTCCGCCTGCGCAGCCGTGAACACCTTCCCCGCCGAAGGAACTTTGGCGGATTCCCCGGGGGCCTCGCTCGCCTTGACCTGCGCCCCGAGAGAGACGAGCTTCTTCACGACATCTCGATTCGTTTTCAGGAGCCCCGCCGGCCCGTAGATCCAGACCGGCGCGTCCTTGACACGAGCGCCGAAGTCGCGAATGCTCTCGGTCATGACTGCCGCGTGGCGAAGCTGCGCCCCGTTGTCCGCGTACGAAGCGAATATCACGGGGCGTTTCGCGCCCGCCGTGCACGCGCACGGAACGAAGAGAAGAACCAGAACGATCAGAAGGGTCTTATTCATTCGACACCGTCCTTTATGATCGAAGCACGGACTAATGTAGCAGGGAATCGACATGAAATGCAATGCTCTCGGAAGGTTTCCGGGCGCGGCGCCGCGGCTGTATGAAAGGGGCGCCGCAGCCGAAGCGCCCACCACGCTTCACCATGAGACCCCCACTAACGGCGCCCCTACGCGTGTATACACGCGGGGGCCCGATTTGGTTCCCGGACTTGTGACGAACAGCGAATTCGCTAGAACGAGCGGTGCTCCGTGCGCGCGATGATCTCGTCCTGGAGCGCCGTGCCGAGATCGCAGAAGTAATCGCTGTACCCGGCGACGCGCACGATGAGACCCCGGTACTCGTCGGGATTCCGCTGGGCGGCCCGAAGCGTGGCCGCGTCCACCACGTTGAACTGCACGTGGTGGCCGCCGAGTTTGAAGTACGTGCGAATGAGCGAAACGAACGTGTCGATCCCTTTTTCGTCCGCGAGAAGCTGCGGCGTGAACTTCTGATTGAGAAGCGTGCCCCCCGTGCGCACGTGATCCATCTTCGCGACCGACTTGAAAACGGCCGTGGGACCCTTGCGATCCGCTCCCTGCACGGGCGAGACCCCCTCGGAGAGAGGCTGCCACGCCTTGCGGCCGTCGGGAGTGGCGCCGGTCACCGAACCGAAATAGACGTGAACGGTCGTCGGAAGGAGATTGATCCGGTAGGTGCCCCCCTTCGTGTTCGGGCGGCCGTCTATCGCCGCGAAATAGGCCTCGAAGAGCCGCCGCATCACGTCGTCGGCGTAGTCGTCGTCGTTCCCGTAACGCGGAGTCCGGTTGAGGAGCATCTGGCGCAGCCGCTCCGCGCCCCCGAAGTCGCGCTCGAGCGCCCCCAGGAGATCTCCCATCCTCACCGTCTTCCGGTCGAACACGTTGTACTTCAGGGCGGTCATGCAGTCGGCGATCGTGCCGAGCCCGACCCCCTGGATATAGCTCGTGTCGTACCGGGCCCCGCCGTCGTTGTAGTCCGTTCCCTTCGCGACGCAGTCGTCGATCAGAATCGAGAGAAACGGCGCCGGCATGCGCTCCGCATAGAGCCTCTCGACGCGATTGTTTCCGGCAATCTTGATATCGACGAAGTGATCGAGCTGCTTCTCGTACGCCGCCAGCAGCTCGTCGAAGGAAGCGAAGCCGGCGACGGCGCCCGTGGCGAGGCCGATGCGTTCGCCGGTTCGCGGGTCGACGCCGTCGTTGAGCGTGATCTCGAGCACCTTGGGCATGTTGAAATATCCGGTGAGAATGTAGCTCTCCTTGCCGAACGCGCCGACCTCGACGCAGCCGCTCGAGCCGCCGCTCCGCGCGTCGGCGACCGACTTCCCCTGGCGCACGAGCTCCCGCACGATGAGGTCCGCGTTGAACACCGACGGCTGCCCGAAGCCGGTCCGGATGATCCGCGCCGCCCGCTCGATGAAGGCGTCGGGGCTCGCCTCGCTCACCTGGATGGACGAGCTCGGCTGCAGCAGCCGCATCTCCTCGATCACGTCGAGGATGAGGTAGGTGAGCTCGCTCACGCCGTCCGAGCCGTCCTCGTCCACGCCTCCCGTGTTGATCTGCGCGAAGTCGGTGTACGTGCCGCTCTCCGCCGCCGTCACGCCGACCTTCGGCGGCGCGGGCTGGTTGTTGAACTTTATCCACAGGCACTGGAGAAGCTCCTCGGCCTTTTCGCGCGTGAGGGTGCCGTCCTCGAGACCCCTCTTGTAGAACGGGTACAGGTGCCTGTCCAGATGGCCCGGGTTGAACGCGTCCCAGGTGTTGAGCTCGGTCGTCACGCCGAGGTGAACGAACCAGTAGTACTGGAGCGCCTCCTGGAAATCGCGGGGGGCGCGCGCGGGGACCCGCGTGCAAACCTCGGCGACGAGCTCGAGCTCGGCGCGCCGCGCGGGATCCTTTTCGGCGCGGGCGAGCTCCCGCGCCTTTTCGGCGTGGCGCTCGGCGAAGCGCATGATCGCCTCCGCCGAGATCCGCATCGCCTCGAGCTCCTCCCGCTTCGCGCCGGCGCGCGGGTCATTCGCGGGGTCGAGACCCTCGAGGCTCCGGTCTATGTCGTTCCTGAAATCGATGAAGCCCTTCCGGTAGATCTTGTCGTCGAGCACGGTGTGCCCGGGCGCGCGCTGCTCCATGAACTCGGTGAAAATTCCCGCCTCGTAGGCGGCGATCCACTCGCTCGACATGCCCGCGAAGAGCGCGTCGCGGATCGATTTCCCCCGCCAGAAGGGAATGATCTTCTCCTCGTACACGCGGCGCGCCTCGGGGCTCACCGCGAAGGGAATCTTCTCGCGCGTATCGAGAATATCGAGGTCGTCGAGACTGTGGCAACAGAGCTCGGGGTACGTCGGCGTCGCCTTCGGGGCCGGGCCCTTCTCTCCCACGATGAGCTCGCCTTCCCCGATGTAGATCGTTTTGTGCTCCATGAGATGGCGAAAGACGAGCGCGCGGCGCATCGGGACGGATGCCGTTTCGACCGTCCGCGCGTACGCCTCCGTCACGAGCTCGGCGCGCTCGGTCGAAATGAATGGCCGCGCCTCGAGGCTCTCGCGCCTCAGGCGTTCGACCCGTCCCGTCATCATGCGATCATCCTCCGACTCTCACGGTCAATCCAAAGCCGCCGAGGACCTGTGCCGCCGCCGCAATCCGCTCGTCCGGCGGCTCGAGGGTCCCCGCGAGCCTGTAGGCTCTGTCGAGGCGCTCGTACTTATCGGCGCCCAGTCTGTTATAGGAAAGTATATCAATCTCTTTGATATTAGGCAAGTGGCTTGCGAACGCCCCGATTGCGCGCAAAGAATCATCATTATCGTTTACGCCCGGTATGAGCGCGACCCGGAGGAAGATGGCGTGGCCGCGGCGCGAAAGCTCGGTGAGATTACTCAGGATGAGCTCGTTCGAAACCCCCGTGAGCTCCCTGTGTCTCGCGTCGTCGACGACCTTGAGATCGTAGAGAAAGAGGTCCACGTGCGCGCGCACCCGGTCGATCGCCTCCCACGGGGCGTAGCCGCACGTGTCGAGCGCCGTGTGGAGGCGCCGCGTCTTGCTCGCCCGGAGGAGAGCGTCGAGGAAATCGATCTGCATGAGCGGCTCCCCTCCCGAGAAGGTCACGCCGCCGCCCGACTGTTCATAGAACGCCGCGTCGCGCTCGATCTCGGCCATCACCTCGTCAACCGTCGTCTCGCGCCCGATCATCCGGCGCGCCTCGGCGTAGCATACCGCCGCGCAGGCGCCGCAGCGGGCGCACCTCGAGGGATCGGCCGCGGGGCCGCCCATTCCCCGGGAGAGGGCGCCGCGCTCGCACACCTCGACGCAGGCGCCGCACGCGATGCAGCGATTCTCCATGAATATCATCTCGACGGCCGGGGACTGGCTCTCGGGGTTGTGGCACCACCAGCAGGCGAGGGGGCATCCCTTGAGAAAGACGGTCGTCCGGATGCCGGGCCCGTCATGGATGGCGTATCGTTTCACGTCGAAGACGAGGCCCTTGCTCATCGCTGCTCCGGCTCGCGAGAGCGCGCTACCGCCCCCCGCCCCACCACGCCCGCGCGAACTCCTCGAGCTTCGAATAGTCGTTGCTCCACGTCGTGTACATGACGCCGTCGATCCCGGGCGTTCCGCTGGCCGCGTTCATCCACAGCGCATGGTCCTTGTCGACGTCCCCGTCGTAGAAGGCCGCGATCATGAGACGGTTGCCGCGCTCCGAGAAGAACGAAAGGCTCTGCGCCGCCTTGTCGGAAGCCCACCACTTCATCACGACGACGTTCGGGTCGAGCCCCTCCCAGGACTTCTCGAGGGAACCGTTCACGAGATAGTAGTCCTTCCGGGCGTTGTGGTAGGGATCGAACATGTCGGACCAGACGTAGACCGGTTTCCCCCCGCCTTCGCGGCTCGCGATCTCGTAGCATCGTTTGATATTGAAGGCAAGGAGGGCGCCGGAACCGTGAAAGTCCCGTTCCTGCGACGGCTCCCATCCCGCGCATCGGATTTCATCGCACGCGATGAAAAAGCCGTCGGGCGAGAGAGTCTCCACCACGCTCCTGATTTGCCCGGCGCAGAGCTCGAAAATCTTCGGATCGTTCAACGTGCAGCTCACCTGGCCGCCATAGAAGATCGGCGGATTGTAGCACGAGAGCTTCACGCGCTCCCCCTCCCCGATGCGCGAGCCGGGAGGCACCGTGATGACCGGCTGCTCGTGCCTCGTATCGTACCTGCCGGCCCAGAGGTAATGACCCAGCTGGGGGTCGACGATGCGGCCGAAATCCTTCCCCTCCTCGTACAGGACGCCGCTCTCCCCGGTAACGGAGAGCGGCAGCGACTCGCGGCGGAGAACATTGAGGGCCGGCACGTCATCGACGCGGATGTCGTCCCACCAGATCGTGCCGGACTTGGCGCCCCATATCCCCACCTCGACGATCACGCTCGAGAACCCGAGGCTGTTGAAGGTCACCGACTGCTCGACCCAGTCCGTCGTGAGGTCGCTGGCAGCCGAGAAATGCGTGAGCCCCTGCGGGCCGCTCGTCACGAGGCTCTGGTACTGGAGCGTGTTCCCGTCCCCGAGCACGGTAATCTGCACATTGCCGGCCGTGAGACGCTCCGTTTTCATCCATGCGCGGATGCGATACTGCCGCCAGTGCTCGACCGCCAGGCGCTGAAACAGGCGGCCGTTGCCGTCATGGTTCACGGCGCCGACATTCTCGAAGCGGAGCGAGACGCGGCCCTCCTTGCAGACCGTCGCGTCGACGAAGGAGCTCGCCCCCGGATCATCCTGCAGATCGAATCCCGCCACGCGGTCCCCTTTGTGATCCTCGAAGGAGCCGTTTGCGAGGAAGGCCGTTTCCTCGGGAATGAGCCGGTCCCCGCGGCGCACGAGGGGCGCATCCTTGACCGGGAGCCCCGCCGCGAGATTCGCGTCGTTCGCGAGAAACGGCTCGGCATATCCGAAGGAAAAAACGCAGACAACGAGCTCCATGTGGAAACTCGTCGCGAGCGCGCGCACTTTCGCGGCGTTCGCCTTCCAGCGATCGGGCTTATCGAGGAGGCGCCAGACAAGCGTCTTGGTGTCGGAGAAGAGAACGCCGTTGAAGCCGGCCGCGCTCGCGCTCCGCAGAACGGTCTCGATCTTCGGGATATTCTCGTCGTCGTACAGATTGCTCGAGACGTAGACCCAGCGCTTCTGAGCGCCGGCGGCCGCCGCCGCCGCGGGCGGGGGAAAGAGCGCGCGGGCGAGCGTCACGGCGAGCGCCGCCGCCGCGAGCGCAACCGCGAGCGCCGCGAAACACGCGATCGTGCGCGCCTTCGGTATCATCGATTCATTCCACCCTGCAGACGAGGCCCTTGAGATACGAGCCCTCCGGAAAGCTCAGGAGCGTCGGATGGTCGGACGACTGGCCGAGGCGCCTGACGATCTGCGCCTCGCGCCCCGCGTCGAGCGCCGCGTCGGCGACGATCTTCTGAAAGAGCTCGGCGCTCACGAGCCCCGAGCACGAGAAGGTGAAGAGCGTGCCGCCGCTCATCAGCAGCTTGAAGGCGAGGAGATTGATGTCCTTGTACCCGCGGCTCGCCCGCATGAGCTGGCTCTGCGATTCCGCGAACTTCGGAGGATCGAGGACGATCAGATCGAAGAGACGCCCCTCGTCGCGCCACCGGCGCATGATCGTGAACGCGTCCCCTTCGACGTATTCCAGGTTCGAGGGGTCGAAACCGTTCAGCTCCGCGTTCTTCCGGGCGAGCTCGAGCGCGGACGCGGACGAATCGACGTTCGTCACGCTCGCGGCGCCCGCCTGGAGCGCCGCGATGCCGAAGCCCCCCGTGTACGAGAAGCAATTGAGCACGCAGGCGCCCCGCGCGAACTCTCCCATCATCCCCCGGTTCTCGCGCTGGTCGAGGTAGAAGCCGGTCTTGTGCCCGTGCTTGAGATCCACGAGGTAGCGGCACGGGCCTTCGCGGATCTCGACGAGATCGCCCGGCTCCCGCCCGGCGAGCACGCCCGCGAGCTTCGGCAGGTTCTCCTTTTCGCGCACGTCCGCGTCGGAGCGCTCGTAAACGCCCGAGACGCCCGAGAGCCGCGAGAGCTCGCCGGCGAAGGCGCCCTTCCAGTATTCCGCGCCCGCCGAGAGGAACTGGACGACGATGAAATCCGCGTAGCGATCGACGATGATTCCCGGCAGCGCGTCCGATTCGGCGTTGACGAGACGGACCCCGTGCGGGGCTTCTCCCGCGGCGAGCGCCCCTCTCGAATCCATCGCCCGTTCGAGGCGGTCGTGGAAGAACTCCGGGGACACCTCCTCCTGCGGGTCGAACGTCCAGACGCGGACCGTGATCTGCGACGCGGGCGAATAGGAGCCGCGGGCGAGCACCGCCCCCTCCGCCGCGAGAATGTCGACTGTTTCGCCCTGCCTCGGCTTCCCCTCGACGCGCGCGATCGCCCCGGAGAACACCCATGGATGCTTCCGCATCAACGACTTTTCGCGACCGCGCTTGAGAACGACCGTCTTCATTCCCGGAACAGCTCCGCCTTCTCCACGAGGGCCCTCGCGATGGGCAGGTCCGCGGGGGCCAGCCGGTATCGCCCGATGTTCTCCGGACTCACCCATTCCACCGCGTCATGCGCGGCGAGCGTCATCTCGCCGGCTCCGATGTGCGCGCGCATCGCCACGAGATCCATCGAGCCGCGCGCGGAACGATACTCGTTTCTCGCGATCACCGCTCCCACCGTCGCCGTGACACCGAGCTCCTCTTTCAGCTCGCGCGCGAGGCATTCCTCGAGCGTCTCCCCCCGCTCGACGGCGCCGCCGGGAAACTCCCAGTAGCCCTGATGGCTGTCCCCCCGCTTGCGCCGCGCGAGAAGCACCTTCCCGTTCGAGATGATTATAGCCGCAGCGACGAGTTTCATATGCGTAACCGGGTCAAGGAACGCGGCCCTCGCTGCCGTCGAGTCCCGCCGGGCGTCCCCGGGCGGCCCGGGTCTTACTTCGGTTTCTTGAGCGTCGAGATGCCCATCACGGGATAGAGCGGACAGTAGTTGACGAACGCCGTTATCAACATCGCGATGCCGATGATTGCGAGAACGATGGCGAGGGCGCCGTGGACGCGTCTCGTCACGACCAGAATGAGGACGACGAGAGCCAGAAGATACCTGATCGCGCGATCCGCCTTTCCGATATTCGCTGTCACGGGAAACCTCCCTTCGGATTCCGGGTTTCGTGCCGCTATGAGATGAATACGTCACTCATTGTGCGGCACAATCGGCTCGCGCGCAAGCCGCAAATTTTTCTCTTCGCGGGGATACGGGGCGACTATTGCTTCGGCTGCGTGAAAAGCCGGGCCGTTTCGTCCTGCATGAGAACCCAGATGCAGTAGATCCCGAGGGCCGTGCCGATCGGAATGTTGAAAATGTCGAGGACGCAATGAATCATGACGAGGTAGCGCGCCCAGTTCCTGCGCTTCAGCACGCCGATGCCGCCGATGACGTCGGCCGCGGAGAGCACGACCACGAAGAACGCGATCGGCACGCCGATCGCCGTGAGTACGCCGAGCGCTATGTCGTTTCCCGCGGTCATCTGAGCGATCAGCCCCGGGCCGATCGTGAGCAGGAGAATGAGCCCCGCGAGTATGAAGCCGACGATGCCGAACCCGATCCTGAGCGCTCCAACCGCGGTGATATGTTTTTCCATTTTCGCCTCTTCCTTTCTCACGCCGTGGATGCGCGCCGGGACGAGCGCGCCCTCACATGCTCCATTTGACGCGATACCGGCAGCAGGATCCGCCCTTCGCGCGGCATTCCTCCTCGACGATTTCAATGTTTCTCGCGCCGCACATCTTGAGCGCTTCCTTGTGCCACCCGATGACGGTGAGGCAATCGGGAACGGAGAACGTCTTGGCCTCATACGTCGTCAGAACGCCCGAGGTCGGGCCCGTCGGCGTGTATTCCCGGCGTCCCGTATCGTAGTAGAACTTGTAGATGACGCCCGCCTTGCCGAGGAACGCCTGCGGATCGCCCGGAGTCAGGAACGATTTGTGCACCTTGAGGAGGCCCCGCAGCGCCGATTTCGCGCCGATCTCCTCGAAGATCTTCTCCTTGCCTTCACCGAGCACGTTCACGATGGCCCGGTCGAGACGCTCTCCCAACTCGAAGGGATACCATTTCGCGGCCAGGATCAGGTCCCCGAGCCGCGCGCGGTCTTCCGGGGGCAGCGCCTCCATGACCTTCTGCCAGGCGTCCTTGCCGAAGCTGTCCTCGACGAAGTCCTTTCGAGCCTGCAGGATAAGTCCCTTGATCTCCATTGCGACATACCTCCGCCCGTGGTGAAGACGTCCAGCCGGTTTCTCTCCCGTTAAGCAGCATAGTACCCGAAGCGGAGCCGGGACGCAACGGGAAGACGTCCGGGCCCGCGATCTTACGGCCGGATGATCTTGTCCGCCTGGGCCAATACCTGGATCGTCTGATCCATGGTGCCGACCTCTCCGATGAGGAGCTTCCCCCGGAGATCGTAATGGTCGAGGCACGTTCCGCACGTGGCGATACGGGCGCCCTTCTTCTCGAGCAGCTTCAGGCTTTCGACGACGGTGCTCCCCTCCGTCGTGAGAAATATCCCCGAATTCACGCAGCCGACGAGGTCGATCTTGACGTCGGACTTACCAAGCTTGTCGAGGAAGATCTCCATCAGCTTGCTCCCGAGCTCCGGCTCTCCGATGCCGAGCTGATCGGAGCACAGATACAGAAACGTCATTGCTTCTCCTTTCCCGAATCCGTTCGCTCCGCGGAGCGGGGCCGGTCCCTTGTCTGAGCTTTCACCCGGGCGGAATCATGAGGACCTTCGCGCCGTGGATCTTCCTTGTCTTGAGCTCGATGATCGCCCGGTTCGCGTCCTCGAGGGGGAACTCCTCGACCTCCGGCTTGATGCGCATCTCGGCCGCGAGCTCGAGGAACTCCCGCACGTCACGGCGCGTCACGTTCGCCACGCTCTTGATCTCCTTCTCCATCCAGAGGTGCGCCGGGTAATCGAGCCGCAGAAGAAACTCCTTGCCCTTGTCTTCCTTTCGAATCGCGTTGATAACGAGGCGCCCGCCCGGCACGATGTTCGCGAGCGCCTCGACAACGGGTCTCCACGCGGGAGTCGTATCGATGATGGCGGCGAGCTGCTCCGGCGCCCGTTCGCCGATGTCCCCGGCCCACGCCGCGCCGAGCTCGAGGGCAAAGGCGCGCTCCTCGGGGCTCCGCGAGAAGACGAACAACCTCGAGTCCGGATAGCGGCGCATCGCCATCATAGCTACGAGATGCGCCGAGGCGCCGAAGCCCGTGAGGCCGAGGCTCCGGCCGTTCTCGAGGTTCGCGAGCCTCAGGGAACGGTACCCGATGGCGCCGGCGCAGAGAAGAGGAGCCGCTTCGACGTCGGAGAAGACCTCCGGAATGCGATACGCAAAATCCTCGCGCACCGCCATGTACTCCGCGTATCCGCCGTCGGCGTCGCGCCCCGTCGCCTTGAAATCGGCGCAGAGATTTTCATTGCCCGCACGGCAGTGGGCGCATGTCCCGCAGGCGGAGAAGATCCACGCGACCCCGACGCGATCTCCGGCGCGGAAGATTCCCGCCTTTTTCCCGGCTCGAACGACTCGACCGACGACCTGGTGCCCGGGCACCACGGGGAGTCGCGGCGGTGTCGTCCTTCCCTCGATCTCGTCGATCTCGGTGTGGCAGACTCCGCACGCCGAGACCCTGATGAGAATATCGCGCTCGCCCGGAACGGGCTCCGGGACCTCCGCGAGATCGAGCGGTCTCGCGCACTCCTCGAGATTGCAGAGCCTGTTGAGCACCATGGCTTTCATTCTTGCTCTCCCGCGTCGGGGATCCATATTCGACGCCACGTGCCGGGGGCAAGCGAGCCGAGCTCCCATTCCCCTATGCGCATGCGGATCAGGCGAAGAGTCGGATGGCCGACGGCGGCCGTCATTCTCCGCACCTGCCGGTTCCGGCCCTCCGTGATCGTGAGCTCGATCCATGCCGTGGGAATCTCTTTTCGAAATCGCACCGGAGGATTCCGCGGCCACAGAGCCGGCGGGTCGATGAGCTTCGCCTTTGCCGGCCGCGTCATCCCGTCCTGCAGCCTGACCCCGCGCCGCAGGCGTTCGAGCGCGGCGCGCTCCGGCGCGCCTTCCACCTGCACGAGATACGTCTTCGCCGTCTTGCGGCGGGGATCGGTGATGAGATGCTGCAGCGCGCCCCAATCGGTCAGAAGGAGTAGACCCTCGCTGTCGTAGTCGAGCCTTCCCACCGGGTACACACCCGGCACGTCGACAAAATCGGCGAGCGTGGCTCGACCGGGGCGGCCGCCGCTGAACTGGCACAGCACGCGAAACGGTTTGTTGAGCAGAATCAGCTTATGCCCGCGATTCTTCAAGCCGGTATGCACCCACGAAGAAAGACTTCCCGCTTTCGAGCGCCACGTTCT
This sequence comes from Candidatus Krumholzibacteriaceae bacterium, assembly GCA_050015715.1. Lineage (GTDB taxonomy): Bacteria > Krumholzibacteriota > Krumholzibacteriia > Krumholzibacteriales > Krumholzibacteriaceae > SSS58A. The sequence continues at coordinate 3,123 of JBEKAW010000017.1, read as the reverse complement.
TCGACCTGACCTCGAGGAAGCCGTATCGTCCGGCGAGGCCGCCGAGGCTCTCGGGAGCAACAAGAGTAATCACCGGCTCGAGAATCTTCAAGCTCGTATATCCGGTCTCCGACACCGTGCCGCCTGTTGCAGTCGGGCGCTGGACCACGACGGTGAGCAGGCCGGCCGGCGTCAACCACCGCGAGGCCTTCTCGACGACCGCCGCCGGATCGACGTATTCGAGGAAGAGCGCGGCATGGACGAGATCCATCGAAGCGGGCTCGAGCTCGAACGCGGCGAGGTCCGCGCAGACGAGCTCGAGGCCCGGAATGCTCGCGGCATATCGCTCCCGGCAGATATCGAGATACTCTTGATTGATGTCGAGACCGACGAGTCTCCGGACCCGTTCGGGTCGAACGTGCTCGAAGCCGTTCCCCGTCGCGCAGCCGAGAACGGCGAGCGACGCCGGATCGAACTCGGCAATGAGCTCACCGAAGACCCTGCTCAGAAATTGGAGCTGCCCGACTCCCGGGCTTCCCATGTGCCCCTCGTAGTCGGCTGCGGGAATCGACAGCCAGGGGCTCAAATACCTTTCGTTCAGATGACTCCAGTCTTCGAGAAACCCTGGACTATTTTCCGCTCTTCTCTTCGGGCATCAGGACAAACTGCATATAGTTGTTCATGTCGAAGTACTTCCGCGCCGCGTCCCGGATGCGCAGCGGGCTCATCGATTCGGAGGTCCCGGGATCCTTGAGAATGTCGTCCGGGTCTTCTCCGAGAAAATAGGCCTCGCGGAGGTTCGAGGCCCAGAAGGAATTGTCCTTCATCTTCTCCTCGAAGTACCGCTTCTTCGTTTCCTTCGCGCGCTGGACGTAGCTCTCCCCCGGCCCGTTCATCTTCAGGGTGTCGATCTGGGCGAAGACGGCCGCCACGAGCTCGTCGACGCGCTCGGGGGCGCACCCGAAGCCGATATAGATCCCATACTTCGGCCGGGGATACTTCTCGCCGGCCCCGGACACGCCGACGCCGTAGGTGCCGCTCTTCTCCTCGCGGATCACCTCGCGGAGCTTCGTCTGCAGCATCTCCGCCATGAGACTCATGGCGCACTGGTTCTCCCTCGTCCACTCGTAGGGTCCCGTGAAGACGAGGTACACGGAGCTCTTCGGCGCGATGCCCTTGCTGACAACCTTCTTCACGACCCCCACGGGGGGCTCGATGCCGAGATCCCGCCACGTCTCGCCGCGATGCAGCGACGGGAGTCCCCCGATGAAGGTCCGCACGTACGGCTTGATCTTGTCGACCTCGAAGTCGCCGGTGAAGATGAACGTGAACCCGCTCGCGTCGGCGAATCGGTCCTTGTAGACGCGGAACGCCGCCGCGAGATTGATCGAATCGACCCCCGCCTCGGTCATCGAGCGATAGCGCCAGCTGTGGCGGGTCATCGTTGCCTGCATCGTGTCCTGAAAGACCCGCTGCGGATCCGCGCTCTTGTTCCTCACGTATTCCCGCATCTTGACGAGAAACGCCTTGAACTCGTCGTCGCACATGCGGGGCGCGGTGAATCTCAGGTAGAGGAGATCGAACATCGTCTCCATGTCCTTCGTGTACGCCTTCCCGCCGCAGTCCTCGGTGAGCTCCCCCATCTGGACGTTCACCGAGGCGATCGTTCCCATCAGCTTCTTCTTGAGCTCCTCCCTGCCGAAGTCCCCCACTCCGCACTCTTGAAGGGCGCTCTGCGCGTACGCGGCGGACCTGAAATCGTCGTTCGAGACGAGCGAGAGACCTCCGGGGCTGAAGGCGCCGAAGAATATTCTCTCGCGGTCGAAATCGGTCGGCTTGAGAATCACCCGCGCGCCGTTCGAGAGGGTCCACTCGGTGATGCCGACCGCGGGGTGTTTCAATTCCGTGACGATGGTGCCGGGCTTGGGCGTTCGCGCGAGGAGAGGCTTCTCCATCTCCGCCTCCGTATACGGCTCGACCGGCGCCTGCTCGACGCGCGCAAACACGGATCGCAGATCATCCTCGGTCGGGAGGCTGAGCCCCTCCTTCTCCGGCGCGCCGACGAGGATGACACAGTTCCCCGAGCCGAACCACTGGGCGTTCAGCTCGTTGACTTCCTTGAGCGAGATCCCCGGCATGAGCCGCTCGTACAGATCGCGCTCCATGGCTGGGCTCACGATCGGGTCGCCGTTCAGGAAGTTCTCCACGCACTGGCCGGCATACGTGTCGGATCGGACCTTCTCGCGCTGATCCGACCACTGGCTGACCCGGATCCAACGGTCCTTCACTCGCTGCAGCTCCGGCTCGATGAAGCCGTACTTCTTCACCCGCGAGACCTCGGTGAGCAGGGCATCCAGCCCGCGGTCGAGCCCGCCCTCCTTGACGGTGGACTGGAGATAGTAGACCTCTTTCGAGCGCACGAGGCGGCCGTCGCGGAGCATGCTCCCGAGCACGGGCGGATCGGGCTTCTGGCTGAGCTCCACGAGGCGCTGCCTGAACATATCCTCGTGGAGCCGCAGGATGAGGTCCCGGCGGTAATCCGCGATCGTCTTCTCGGGCGGCGGATCGCTCTTGAAGTAGAGGGTGATATCGGTCCCCGTCTTCTCCGGGTCGCTCACGATCGAATAGAGCGTCTCGGCGTGGTCAGGCACGGGGAACACCATGCGCGGCCGCGGATGCTCGACCCGCGGCATCGCCGCGAAGTGCTGCTCGACGAGGCTCCGGATCCACTTCGGATCGAAATCACCGACCGCGATGACGGCCATCAGGTCGGGGCGGTACCAGTCGCGGTAGAAGCGCCGGACGGCGTCAGGCCTGAACGTCCGGAGCGAGTCCTTGTTGCCGATGGGGAGGCGAAGCGCGTAGCGCGAGTCCTTGAGGAGCACCGGGAGCTGCTTGTTGAATATCCTCTCGCCGGCCCCGAGGCCGAGACGCCATTCCTCGACGATGACCCCGCGTTCCTTCTCGATCTCCTGGTCATCCATGCTGACCCACCGCGCCCAGTCCTCGAGAACCTGGAACGTCTTCTCCACAACGGCGATCGTGTCCGTCGGAATGGTCAGCCGGTAGACCGTCTGATCGAACCCCGTGCCCGCGTTCGCCTGCGAGCCGAACTGGACGCCGACCGATTCGAGGTACTTGATG
>JBEKAW010000016.1:0-16150 GCA_050015715.1 Candidatus Krumholzibacteriaceae bacterium | reverse complement strand
ATTCGGCAGTCCTGAAAAGAGCGATTCCAAGGTGTCCAGAACTACGCGCTTGGCGCCGATGCTCTCGATTGCATGATGGATCCGGATGAACAAGCCTTCCAAATCGTATTCGCCGCTTTGTTCGTTCTCGGCCCGTTCAAGATGAAGGTGCTCGATCCAAATCTTCTTACGTCTGACAAGGTCATCCAAATCGAACCCCAGCGAAGACACGTTTGCCGCGAGTTCCTTCTCCGTTTCCTCGAACGACATGAAAACGCCCGGTTCGTTGTGCTGCGTGGCTCCACGGACAAGGAACTCCATGGCAAAGAGGGTCTTCCCGCAGCCCGCGCCCCCGCATACAAGCGTCGGCCTGCCTTTCGGCAACCCCCCGCCCGTGATTTCGTCGAATCCTTGAATGCTCGTGGGAGATTTGGGAAGAAGGCGACGTCTGAGCTGGTCTTTTTGTTTCTTCATGATATTCTTCCTTTATCGAAAATCTCGCTTTTACAACCTGCTCTAGAATTCTAAGACAAACGGTAGGAAAAACAATAGACCGAAGGGAGGAAAAAAGAGCTAATCCCTTGGGATGATAGAGAACTCATCCCACAGAAGTGAATGATGATTAGGTTGTGAATCCGATTATCAGGATTCGTCCTTGCGGACAGAGACGGCTATCTGCAGACGGGTGCTGAGCGCCATCTTCTCCAGGATATTGTGCACATGGCTCTTTGCCGTGAAAGTGGCGATATGGAGGCGTTCGGCGATTTCTTTGTTACTGAGGCCTTCGGAGATCAGGGCAACGATTTCCCGTTCACGATTCGTAAACTGGATTGATTTCGCGGGTATTCCTTTGCCGCTCTTGAGAGTGCCCTCGATCATCTGCGCGAAGAGGGATTGAGTCAAACACGGTGGAAGCACTTTTTGTCCTGCAGCGACGGTCTTGATCGTTCTTATCCAATCCTCCAACGGGGCGTTCTTGAGAATGAATCCGCATCCCCCGGCTTTCACGAATTCGATGATGTCCACATGGTCGGGAAGGATATCCATCGCGATGACCTTTGCCTCCGACGATTCTTCCCGAAGCAGGGACATGAGCTTCAGGCTGTCTTCTTTTTCCAATCCAAGATCCAAAAGGATGACATCGGGGGGGGGCATTTTCTTCAACTGGCGCACCGAATCGGCGTCTTCGGAACGCGCGACAACACGGAATTCGCCGTGTTTGTTGAGCATGGCGGCGATGCCGTCCCGCAGAAGACGGTTGTCCTCGATCAATAGAATCCGGATCTTTGCCACGGAAGAGCGCTTCTTAGTCCGCATAGAATGTCTTCTCGATGTACCTGCCCAACGACGTAGTTGAAGATGCCGGGAAAATTCTAACGGTAGAACCGACTGCCTGCAAGAGAAAATCGTGACCGGACCGCCTAGAACAGATCCAGGCTATGCGGATACAGATCTCCCCCTGCCCGTCGATGCGAAAAGACGTCTCGCGACTCTGTAGATAATAACCCGAAACGGAGAGGGGTTATGAAGAGGGTTGCGTTTGGGGAGCCGCCCAGAAGCGAGCGGTCTAACTCTCAGAGTAGAACAAGAAGGTCATGATCGAGTCTAGATGCTGATTCCCCGCCAGAACACGTAACAGGCTCGCTCTCTAGAACTAGCTCGTTTTTCATCCCCTTGGGCGATTTACTCCCGCTGGCTTTCCGAATACATTTCATTCATGACACAGTGCACCGGACAATATCTTGAAAGAAAGGAGCGTGGATGCGTTGTCACGGTGCGGGTACTTAGTCAGGTTTGTACTACGTCACGAAAGGGGCAGATATGTTCAAGCGAAACGCGTTTCGAGTTATTGTCATGATTTGTGTCCTAGTCTACGCGGGCATTGCGATGGGACAGGGCAATGTCCAGAAGTGCTTCAACGACGCTGCATGCAAAGTGAAGGCAACGACCGATCCATCGCAGAAGCGTGAAATTCTCAGCAACAAACTTCAAGACATGTCCAAGGCGCTGGACATTGTTCGCAGCTCACGGCTCGTTTCGAAAGCTGATCGCGCAGGCATTGATCGTGTCAAGGTCGCCATTCAGGAGAAACAGGATGAGCTCGCGGGCGCAAATGGCTACGCACGCGTTCCCGATGACAAACTGAACGCTTTCTCCGATTACGTCGTGCAGGATATGGAGCAAGCCGACAGGACGATAGTCATCAGCGGGGTCACGGCGCTCTTGATCGTAATCATCATAATTCTCATTGTCCGTTAGTTTCTTCATGTCGCGGGCATTCTCGGTGTTCAGTATGAAAAGTCCACTCTATCGATCCTTCGCGAGTGCCACGCATGCGGGCCCGATGCCCACGGTGGGCCTCGCCTGCGTGGCGCTCGCGTTGTTTCTCTTCTCGTGCAGCACTATCCCTCCTGCCCGCCGTGCGACCCCGACGGAAGGTGAGGGCGGAGTCCCCCCGCGCTACTCAATTGTATGCATCATTCACGGCGATAGCGGCTATCTCTATCACGATACGCGCGGCAATGTACACAGAGCGGACGAGGAAGCTCTCGCGAGAGTGAAAACCGTTGCGGAACGGAATCCGCAGGCAGAGGTGTTCATTTTTCACGAAAGACACAGGAAGCATCGCTTGCTCTTCTTTTCTCTCCGTGACGGAACATTCTATTACTACCTGCGCGGTCGACTCCTCGCCGAAGAGTCATACTGGCGCGATCAGGGACAATTGCGTTTCGACCCCGAGATGGAGCTCTATGATCGGTTCCGCGCGGAGGGATCCCCTGAGCCGGTCAGATTCTTCTTGTACTTCGGCCACGAAATCCCCGAATTCGGCGGGGCAGGCTACGATGCGTCGTACAAGAATCGGACGTTCACGGTGGATGACCTCGCCGACGGATTGAAGCGCATCACGAGCGATTCCACGAAGGTGGACCTCGTGGTTCTTTCCGCGTGTTTCAGCGGCACACCTCGCACGATCGCCGCGCTTGCTCCGTACGCACGATACGTCGTCGCTTCTCCCGAGAATCTTCACCTCTCATACTTTGATCTCCGCCCTTTTGAACGATTGGATGTGGGGTTGCGGGAAGGAGATGTGTCCTGGTTCGCGAATACATTCGCTCACCATGCGTTCGACAGGTTGACGGAGGACGTACAAACGGCAGTCACTGTTGTCGTGTACGACGAGCACCGCGTTCAGGGATTCTTGCGCTCCGTCGACAGTACCTACGACCATGCTCTGACCAAAGTGAAGGGGAAAGCTCCGGCATCCGTAGAACGCTGCGATTGCGCCGAAGATTCTGCATACACGATGCCGGGGATGAACGAGGGAATAACGGTGCTCTATCGTCCGCCGAACTTCGGACGATTACAGTACAAAGAGAGCCATTCCGGATGGGAATGTTGGAGACTCTTGAAGTAATTCAGCTAATCGAGGATATCGATGTCGAAGGAGGTGAAATAGAAATGCTCTGGACTATAGGAATCATTTTACTTGTTCTCTGGCTCCTTGGCTTGGTCACCGCGCACACATTTGGAGGCGTCATTCACGTTCTCCTGGTCATCGCGCTTGTGGTGATAGTCATTCGTCTACTTCAGGGTCGACGTGTGTAGCGTCTCCGAAATGCTTTCATGCTACGGAGCGTCGAGTTGTACGAGTCGGGCGTTCGCGAGCTGTCTCGTGCTGGTTGTGTCCGGCCGCGCAGCTCGCAGTGGAAGTTCGGGAGTTCTCACGAAGGAGATGATTCAGTGCGAATAACTACATATATTGCGAAATTTCCAGGTGACGCGTCGTTTTGGATCTCGAGGGTTCGAACGTCGCGGCGATTGTAGGGCAAGAACCAAAGGAGTCTCACTATGAAGAAGATCATAACCGCGGTCCATGTAACATGGGTCGTGAGCTTGTTCTTTGCGGCGGCCGCCTTCGGCGCGGGCCGCGGCGCGCCGCTCATCATCAATCATCTGAACACGGACCTCTCACAAATTCCGCTCGTCTCTATTCATAGCATCCAGAATAACATCAAGGTGCAGTACGGACATCAGTCGCATGGGCTGCAGCTGACGACGGGGCTCAACATGATCGAGTTCGGTAATTTGGCGTACGCCGACACGGTCGGAGGTCAAACCCTTCCCAACGTGCCGGGCTCCCTGTGCTTCGACGGAACAGGGGCGACACCGGAGCAGTATTGGGCCACGGCAGCCGGGATGAACAGCACGCGAAATATCCTTCGCGCCCACCTGAGCATCAGCGTGTCAATGTTCTGTTGGTGCGTCGATCTGGACACGGCGTCGGTATCATACGTCCAGGCTTACGTGGATTCGATGTCCCGGCTGGAAACGGAGTTTCCGAACGTCACCTTCGTCTACATGACGGGGAACGCGTGTATGAATGGCGCGGGGGGATACAATCGCCATCTCAGGAATGAGCAGATTCGGCAATACTGCGCGGCGAACAACAAGGTATTGTACGATTTCGCCGATCTCGATAGCTGGTATTTCAACCCTGCGACGCAAGCGTGGGAGCAAGCCACATACGTTTACTCTGGAACCGTCGTCCCTGTGCAGCACCCGCAATATGTGAGCCCCCAATGCGATGTGTGCGGTCACGCGAATCGAGGAAGCTGCATAGAGAAAGGGAATGCGGTGTGGTGGTTGATGGCAGTGTTGAACGGTTGGTCGACACCGACCGCTGTGGGGGGCGGCTCCAGCGACGGGGTTCCGTCCAAGGGTTTCGAGCTCTCGTGCTATCCGAACCCGTTCAACCCGTCGACGACGATCACGTTCTCGCTCGGGAAGTCGACGCAGGCGAGGCTCGCGGTCTACAGTGCGGAAGGCGCACTCGTGAAGACGCTTATCTGTAGCAACCTCGGCCGAGGCGCGCATAGCATCAATTGGAACGGCTCGAGCGACTCCGGAGCCCCGATCGCCTCGGGGGTGTATTTTTACCGGATCACGGCGGGCAATGAAACGAGCACAAAGAAGATTCTACTTCTCAGGTAGGTGCCCCCGACCGCCGCTCGTAGCCGAGGGGGAAGCGCCGCTCGGGGTGGAATTAGGGAGAATGCAGTAAGGAGCCGGAACGACCATTCAAAAAGGAGGAGACTCTATGTGGAAGAGAACGCTACTGCTCATGGGGCTCATCGCGTTGATGGCTGCCCAGGTGAACGCACAGAGCATAGGCCTGGGCCCGCAAGTTGGCTATTACAAAGTCCGGGATGCCGACCAGGGTAATGTTATGGGTGGGCTGGCCTTGCGGGTGAAATTGCTTCCGGCTATCGGCGTCGAGGGATCCATCAACTATCGTCAGGAAAAATATGCGGATGGCGAGGTGACGGTTCGCAGCTGGCCGGTGATGGTAACCGGTTTGATCTATCCGCTCCCGTTTGTGTACGGGGCCGTGGGCGCCGGCTGGTACAACACCACAATCGATTATGACCAGAACAAGTTGCCGCTTATTGAAGACGAGACGACGCAGAAGATCGGCTGGCATTTCGGCGGCGGCGTGGAACTGCCCGCCGGTCCGAAGCTGAAGTTGACGGCCGACATTCGCTACGTCTTCCTAAATTACGATTTCAAGAAAGTCCCGGGCCGCGACGACCTGAACAGCAACTTTTACGTCGTCACCGTCGGACTCCTGTTCGGTCTATGATTGCTCCGTGCTGACCGCATCGGACGCGTTGACACGCAATCGGATTTTCTATATGCTCTGTTTCCGCGCCGGGCGTCGCCATTGCGCACGAGGCGCGCCGTGACGAGATGGAGGGTATCTGATATGCGCATGAACCTGTGGCTCATCGTACTCGCGGCCGTTGCGTTCCCGGCGGTCGCCGCTGCGAACCCCGGCGTTTCCGGGAGCCTGCTGCTGAATCCTTTGTTGGAGGTCTCCGTTCAGGCGAAGGTGCCGGACGCGCCTGCGGCCGGCGCGTCGCTCGCACCGCCGACGTTCGCACTCACGCCGTCGTTCGCGAGCCTCGTGCGCTACCGCCCGGATCCTTACCGGCCGCGCGCCTATCGCTCGCCCATGTCGACGATCCCGCTCAGCGCCCAGATCCACGTCGGTTTCTTCGACCCGATCGACAACTTCTCCACCGGCTTCGACGGAGGCTTCCGCGTGGGGCCGCAGGTGAGTCCGAACATCCAGCTCGGTCTGGCCATGGACTGGTGGCATCGGTCCGATAACAAGGTGCTGAACCTCGGCACGGTCGAGGTACCGGTTGGCACCGCCAGCGAGCAGCTCATCCTGTCGGAGTCCACGGCGAACCTGATCCCGATCCTCGTGTTCGTGCAGGTGAGCGGCGACGAGAACATGTCCGTAATCCCCTATGGGGGTGTCGGCATCGGCTACGAGTGGCTGTTCCTCACGGCCAACGACTACGTGACCCGGGAATCATTCGATGAGACCTTCGGCGGATTCGGCTGGCAGATATGGGTGGGGGCGGGCCTGCCGCTCGAGTCGCGCATGCGCGTGAACGGCGAGTTGTTCTTCAACGACTGCGAGGTCGGCACCGACGTGGACGTGAACATCCCGAATTACGGCCCCGCCACGGTGCGCGATGTCGTCAAGATGAATGGGATAGGCCTGCGCCTCGGGGTTTCCTGGATGTTCTAGAAGAGGCCCCGCATATCCGTGCTATTCGTCCAGCAACGCCTCTTTCGCCCGCCTGGTCTGCTTGCCGCGGGCGTCGCTCCCCAACGTGCGCTTGCGAATGCGGTATGCGAGCGGGGTGACTTCGAGCAGCTCGTCCTCGGCGAGGTACTCGATCGCCTCGTCGAGCGACATCGAACGCGGCGTCGTGAGGCGAATTTCGATGTCCTTGTTCGACGAGCGCATGTTCGTGAGGTGCTTCTTCTTGCAGACGTTGAGCTCGAGATCGCCGGGGCGTGTGTATTCGCCGACCACCATTCCCTCATACACCTCCACGCCGGGGCCGAGGAAGAGCGTGCCGCGATCCTCGGCGTTCTTCAGCCCGAAATTCGTCGTGAGCCCCGGCTCCCATGCCACGAGCGAGCCGTTGGAGCGCGTGGCTATTGTCCCGGCCATCTCGTCGTAGCCGCTGAACAGCGTGTGTACGACGCCCGCGCCGCGCGTGGCGGTCAGAAACTGGTAGCGGAAGCCGAGGAGCCCGCGCGTCGGGACGAGATAGATGAGCCGGACCCGTCCGTCGCCGGTATTGTGCATCTCGAGCATCTTGCCGCGCCGCCCGCCGAGCATTTCCACCACGACGCCGACGGTTTCAGGGCTCGTTTCAATATGAACCTCTTCGAACGGCTCGAGCATGGAGCCGTCCTCGGCCTCTCGCAAAATCACCTCGGGACGGGAGACCTGGAATTCATAGCCTTCGCGGCGCATCGTCTCGATCAGAATCGCCAGATGCAGCTCGCCGCGCCCGGAGACGAGGAACGTATCGGCGCTCTCCGTTTCCTGCACGTGCATCGATACGTTCGTGCGCAGCTCGTCGAACAGACGCTCGCGGAGCTTCCGCGATGTGCCCCACGTGCCCTCGCGCCCGGAAAAGGGCGAGGTGTTGACGGCGAACGTCATGCGCACGGTCGGCTCTTCCACTTTGATGGGCGGCAAGGCGACCGGATTCAGCGGATCGGCGAGAGTCTCGCCGATCGTGATTGCTTCCAACCCGGCCAGGGCGACGATCTCCCCAGCGCGCGCCTCCGCGACCTCGACCTTGTGCAGGCCCTGATGGACGTACAGGTAACCCGCCCGCTCCGGCAGATTTCTATTGTCGATGGTCAGGCGCGCGAGCGCCTGTCCGGCCCTGATCGTTCCCGCGAAGATGCGCCCGACGGCGGTCACGCCGCGATAGTCGTCATATCCGAGGTTCGTGACGAGCATCTGGAGCGGCGCTTCCGCGTCGACTTTGGGCCCCGGTATGTGACGCAATATGGTCTGGAACAGAGGTTGAAGGTCCGGGCTGAGCTCGGGGCCGAATCCGGCCTGCCCGGTCGTTGCCTGCGTATAGATGACGGGAAAATCCAGCTGCTCATCGCTCGCGCCGAGCGCGACGAAAAGATCGAACGTCTCGTTGAGGACGCGCGCCGGCTCGGCGTCCTTGCGGTCCACCTTGTTGATGACCACGATGGCCTTGTGGCCGCGCCCGAGCGCCTTCTTGAGCACGAAACGAGTCTGCGGCATCGGGCCCTCGGCAGCGTCGACGAGAAGCAGCACGCCGTCCACCATGTTCATGACGCGCTCCACCTCGCCGCCGAAATCGGCGTGGCCGGGCGTGTCGACGATGTTGATCTTCACGGTCTCTCCGGTGACGGGATCGGGGATGGTGATGGCGGTGTTCTTGGAGAGAATGGTGATGCCGCGCTCGCGCTCGAGGTCGTTGGAGTCCATGACGCGCTCCATCACCTGCTGGTTCACGCGGAACGTGTGCGACTGGCGCAGCAGGAAGTCCACGAGCGTCGTCTTGCCGTGGTCGACGTGCGCGATGATGGCGATGTTGCGAAGATCCGTGCGTTCCGTGAGCATATGCGCCTTTTCCCGGGGTTAGGGAGTTGCTATTCCTGCGGCCTGATGATCACCTTGATCGATTTTCTACCCTCGGCGACGAGACGGAAGCCCCGGGGCGTCTCCGCGAGCGGCAGGCGGTGGGTGATCATATCGTTGACCTCGATGCGGTGCGCGCGCAGGATCTCGATCGCCTGAGCGGTGTCGACGGGAGGTCCGGCGTAGGTCGACACTATCGTGATCTGGTCGCGCCAGATGTCGTAGGCGGGAAACGGGACCGTCGTCCCCGGCTCGAGCGGGGCGAAGTAAAGCACCGTGCCGCCGCGGCCGGCCGAGCGGAACGCCTGCTTGAGAGCGCTCTCGGCACCCGCGCTCGTGATGACGAGGTCGAAGAGCCTTCCCTCGTTCAAAGAGGCGAGCTTTTGAGGCGTGGCGTCCTTCGCCTTGAGCACGGCGTCGGCGCCCGAATGCTTGGCCGCCGAGAGCCTGTGGTCGGCGATGTCCGTCGCGACGATTCTCCCCGCGCCGAGCGCGCCGAGCGCCTTGATGAAGATAAGCCCCGATATTCCGCTCCCGAGAACGAGGACGCTCGAGCCCGGCCTGAAGCGGGCGACGCGGAGCCCCCGAAGCACGCACGCGAGCGGCTCGATGAACGTTCCCTCGTCGAACGAAATCTCGTCGGGGATGATGAACGTTCCTCGATCGACGTTGATTGCCGGGACGCGCACGTACTCGCAGAAGCCGCCCGGATCGAAGTTCGTCGAGCGCAGCGTATCGCAGAGCGAGTACTGCCCCGCGAGACAGTAGCGGCACGTATTGCAGGGGACGTGGTGCGCGACGGTGACGCGGCCGCCCTGCGTGAAGCCCTTGACCTTCCTTCCGGCTCGGGCGACGGTGCCCGCGATCTCGTGTCCGAGGACGAGCGGCGCCTTCTTGAGGCGGTACCACTCCATCACGTCGCTGCCGCAGATGCCGCTCGATTCGATGCGGACGAGGAGCTCGTCGTCACCGATCTTCGGAATCGGCATCTCCTCGACGCGGACGTCGTTGTTGTTGTGATAGACCGCCGCGCGCATGGTTTCTTTCTTTTCTTTCGCAGGCACAGAATCCGCCTTCGGGCACACGCCCGGTTACTTCTTTTTCGCCTTCAGCTCGTTGAAGAGGTCGAGCGCCTTCTTGACCGTGTACTTCTCGTGAACGATCGCGCGGACGCCCCGGATCGCCGCGACGGGATAATCCGACTGCCAGATGTTGCGCCCCATGTCGACGCCGACCGCCCCGTGGCTGATCGCGTCGTACGTGAGCTGGAAAACGTCCTTCATCGTTTCGAGCTTCGGCCCCCCCGCGATGACGACCGGCACCGGGCATCCCCCGACGACCTTCTCGAAGTCCTCGCAGTAGTATGTCTTTACGAAGTGGGCGCCGAGCTCCGCGGCGATGCGGCAGCTCAGGGACAGGAAGCGCGCGTCGCGCTTCCCCAGCTCCTTTCCCACCGCGGTCACGGCGAGAACCGGGATGCCGTACGTCTCTCCTTCGTTCACGAGGTCGGCGAGGTTCATGAGGGTCTGGTGCTCGTAGTCCGTCCCGACGAAAATCGACAGCGCCACCGCCGAGACGTTCATGCGGATAGCTTCCTCGAAGGTCGTCGTGATCTCTTCGTCCGCGAGCGACGGGCCGATGATGCTCGTTCCTCCCGAGACCCTGAGCACGATCGGCGTCTGCGTCGCCGCGTCGACCGACGTTCTCAGCACGCCGCGCGTCGGCATGAGGGCGTCCGCGTAGGAGAGGAGCGGAGCGATCGTCGAGCGCGGATTCTCGAGCTTCGACGTGGGTCCGAGGAAATAGCCGTGGTCGACGGCGAGCATGACCGTATGTCCCGTCGCGGGCTTGATGATTCGCGCGAGCCTGTTCTGAAGTCCCCAATCCATCGAAGTCACCCCCTGATTATCGTCAGTTCAGCATGGTTGGATGCGGATAATGAATATAGGAGCGCCCGGAGCGCCGCGTCAAGGCTCGATTTCGACCAGGCCTCCCGGCGGCGCGGGAGCGGCGCCCACGGAGGCGAAGCGCTTCCTGAACGCGATCACGTAGACCGCGATGACGAGGGCGATTCCCGCGAGCAGCAGGAAGGCGGTGTTGATGCCCCACGCGTCCGACATGAACCCGGCGATGAACGTGAAGAGGGCGTTCCCGAAGATCTGTATGATCGCGTTGAGACTGAACGCGGCGGTCCGGTTCTTCGGCTTCGCGACGCTCCCGACGAGCGTGAGGATCGCGGGGAAGGTGAGGAAGAGCGCCCACCCGAAGATCGCGAGAAACACGGCCGCGACCGGGATGCTCGTGTTGAACGCGATCACGCACGTCGAAACTGCGGTGACCACGCATCCGACAATGATGGAGTTGTAGCGTCCGAGGCGCTTCACGACTCTTCCGTACATGAGGCCAGCGCTGATGCCGGCCCCGATCCAGCAGCTGAGCACGAGTCCCGTGAGAGACATCGAAGCGCCGAGCCGGTGGTTGAGGAGGCTCGGCCCGTAGGCGAGCGTGATGCCCCACGCAAGACCCGCGAGGAGCGCCGGGGGAATGAGGAAGCGTTGATCATAGATCGTTTCCCGCCACGAGACGCGCTCCTCCTCTTCCGCGCCGAAATCCCTGCCGTCCGCCGTTCCCCGCGAGATGATGAGCCCCGCGATCGACGCGGCGATGCAGAGGGCTCCCCATATGTAGATCGGTTTCGTCCAGCCGAACCTCTGCGCGAGGTATCCGGTCCCGAGGAATGCGAAGAGGACCCCGATGTCGCCGAAGGCGCTCTGGATGCCCATCGCGCGGTCGAAGTTCTTGCCCCGGAAGGTGTGGGTGACCCACGAGATCCCGACGGGATGGTAGATGCTCGATCCGATGCGCACGCCCACATAGAGGAGCACGAGCACGGCGTAGTTCCCCGAGAGCGGCGTCAGCAGCAGGAAGAGCCCCACGACGAGGTCGTTGAGGACGAGGAGGGGACGGTAGTGCCGCCCCTTGGCCCAGTGCCCCACGAGAAAGTGAACAAAGATCGATACGATGAGACCGATGAGAATCATCGTGCCGATATCGGCGTACTTCCTGATGAGAAAGCCCTGCGTGTAGAGAATCGGGTAGACGGTTGGAAGCGCGACGAGCGATGCGTCGTTGCAGAGGTGGAACACCGATGCGGAGCCGAGGATTCTTCTTTCTTTCGAGTTCATTGCCCGTCCAATATACACGGAATCCCGGCATTATTCCAGCTATGGACTTGGGGCTCGGCTTGGTCTATAGTTGAGCCTTCCTGTTCAAGGGGGCCGGTGTATCTCCCGCCCCGCGCTGCCTGCAGTCCTCATTCCCGGGAGGCGGAACATGAAGCGATCCCTGTCAACGGTCGCAGCCCTCGCGGCACTTCTCATCGTGCTCGGGCTTCTTTCGGGCGGTCTGTCCTCGAGCGTCCCGCCGCAGAACGCGCTCCGGATGCAGAAGGACACGGTCGGCTACGCGACGAGGCCGGCTCAAGTCGAGGCGTTCATCAAGCTCGTCGATTCGCTGGAGGCGCCCCATTTCGCGGCGAACGCCAAGGCGTTCCCAGTTATGAAGAAGAGGCCGATGATCGGCGCGATCTGCCCGCACGACGATTACCTGTACGCAGGGCGCGGCTACGTTCACGTCATGCGCGAGGTCAAGGCGCCCCGCGCGATTCTCTTCGGCGTCTCGCATACGGCGCGCCGCCGCGGAATCCAGGGGAAGCTCATTTTCGAGGATTTCACCGCGTGGAAGAGCGCGTACGGGAATTGCCCGATTTCCCCGATGCGAGACGAGATCATCGCGGCGCTCCCGCCAAGTCTCGTTCTCGTGAACGACACGATCCATTCGGAGGAGCATTCGCTCGAGGGCTTTCTGCCGATTCTCATGCACTATGTGCCAAAGGTCGAGATCGTGCCCATTCTCGTGACGCGCTTGAGCGATCGCTTCGGGAGCGCCGCCGACACGCTTTCGACCGTCATATCGAAGATCCTCGAGAAGAATCACTGGAAGCTTGGGACGGACGTCGTGATCCTCGTCTCCGCGGACGCCGTGCACTACGGCGACGAGGAATGGGGAGGCCGCAACTACGCTCCCTTCGGCGCGGACCAGCAGGCGTTCGAAAAGGGGGTCGCGCAGGACCGCGACGTCATTCAGACGTCGCTCGTGGGCGCCCTTTCGGATGAGCGCATCGGCGTGTTCCGCCAGAAGGTCGACAACAACGACTTTCAGCAGCCGTACAAGATCACGTGGTGCGGGATTTACTCGATACCATTCGGCCTGAGCGTTCTCGAGCGCGTCGCAAAGCGCAATCTCGGTGTAACGCCCGAGGGCTTCATGCTCATCTACGGCACGAGCATCGATCCGCCGAAGCTTCCGCTCGCCCATACGGGTCTCGGAACGACGGCCATCGCGACATTGCATCACTGGGTCGGCTACACAGCGGTCGGATACTGGTGAGAAGGAGGATCTGAGGAATGAACCGGCTCCTGACTTTCTCTGTGCCCGCGCTCGTCATCGCGGGGGGCGTTCTCTTGGTCTTGACCGCGTGCGCCGCGGCGCAGACGGACGGGGAGATGCGATCGCTCATCGCGGCCGCCGGCGACGCGAAGGATTATCACGACGCGGCGGTCGTATCGGTGTTCGACCGGATGGACGTCACGGTCGAGGAGAGCGGCCTCGCCCATTACCGTCATCATACGCTGACGAAGATTCTCACGATGGCGGGCGCGCTCCAGCAGGCGGCGCTTCGCTTCGATTACGATCCGGCCTCCAATTTCATCAACGTCGAAAGCATCAGGGTCTTCAGAAAGGGCGGGACCGTGGACACGGTGGATCTCGCTAGCGTGAGGGACCTCTTCGCGCCGGCGATCATGATCTACTGGGGCGCTCGCATGAAGGTCGTGGGCCTTCCGCGCCTCGAGATCGGGGATGCGGTCGAGGTGCGGACGGACAAGAAGGGGTTCGAGATCGCGTATCTCGGCGCGGGGGAGAGCGGCGGGGGAACGGGGCAAGCGGCGGGGGCTGGAGCCGCGGGAGCGAGCCAGGAGGTCGCCGACGATTCGCGCTACGTTCCGCCGATGCGCGGGTCGTTCTACGACGTGGTCTACTTCAGGGACAGCTATCCGTTCAAGGAAAAACGCTACGATCTCCACATGCCGAAGGACAAGCCGGTCCAGTACGAGGTATACAACGGCACCCTCTACTCGGCGCAGAGTTTCGACGACAAGGGCATGCATTACTCCTGGTGGCTTTATGACATCCCGGCGATCAAGGATGAGCCTCGCTCGGCCGAGACGCCCGACATCGCGACGAAGCTCGTCCTTTCGACACTCTCCTCGTGGCAGGAGAAATCCCGCTGGTTCGCCGCGATCCACGACACGATCTACTGCGACAACGCGCCGATCAAGAAGCTCGTGAAGGATCTCACGGCCGGGCTCAAGACCGACGTTGATAAGGTTGAGGCGCTCCAGCACTGGTCCGCCCAGGAGATCAGATACTCGGGCCTCTCCATGGGAAAAGGGGAGGGCTACACGCACCATCCGGGGAAGATGTCCTTCTGCGATCGCTGCGGCGTATGCAAGGACAAGGCCGGGATGCTCGTCACGCTCATGCGAAGCGCGGGCTACGACGTCTGGCCCGCGCTCACGATGGCGGGCGCACGCGTCGAGGAGGTGCCGGCCGACCAGTTCAATCATTCCGTCGTGGCCTGGAGGCACAAGGACGGCACGTTCACGATGCTCGACCCGACGTGGGTGCCTTACTCGAACGAGCTCTGGAGCTCGGCGGAGTCGGAGCAGAACTACGTCATCGGCACGCCCGAGGGTGAGGGGCTCATGGAGACGCCCTACAGCCCGCCCGAGAACCATATACTCAAGGTCGTCTCGCGCGGCGCCGTCGATCGCGACGGGAACCTCACGGGGACGTTTCACCTCGAGGGGACGAACTACATGGACCAGCGTATGCGCCGCTGGCTCGGCACGCACAAGCGCGACGACCTGCGCGCCTACGTCGAGGGGTGGCTCGCCTCGATCGCGCCGAACGTTGAAGTGACGAAGCTCGCGATAGGCGATCCGCTCGATTTCAAGAAGCAGTTTGCGCTGGATGTCGCGTACAGCGTGCCCGCGTATGCCGTTGTCGCCGGGGGGACGCTCGATTTCGCATCGCCGGCGTGGCGGCTCGGCTTCGGCAAGGCGCCGCTCCTCAACGCCGTTTCGGTCGTCGATCTTGAGAAGCGCGTCTATCCGCTCTTCATCTGGAACACGCAGACCCTCGAATGCGACGAGACGATATCGATACCGGCGGGCCTCAAGCCGCGCGAGCTCTCGAAAGAGTCCGCGAAAACGGGCGAGTACGCGGCGTACGCGATGGAGCGCTCATGCGACGGCAAGGCCGTCCGGACCACAGGGAGAGTGCTCGTCAAACACCGGACGATTCCCGCGGAGGCGTATCCCGAATTCCGAAGCACGATCAAGGCCGCGGGAGATTACGGAACGCAAAGGGTCGTGCTCGAGCGAGAGGAGGGATCGCGATGAGGAACGAACATGGCGCTTTGATGATAGCAATGCTGTTCGTCGGTGCGGCTCTTCTCCTGGCGGCCCCCGCGTTGGCTCAGTCGAACACGGCGTCGCCGGCGCTCGTGGGGCTCCCGGGCTACAAGACGCTCGAGGCGCGCTATCCGGGGAGCGACGGCGTCGTTCTCTTCGATTCGCTCGTCATCACGCTCGACAATGAGAATCACATCGCGAAGCGGCGCCACCGGGCTGTCATGCTCTTCACCGACAACGCGATCAATCGCTACGGCGACCCGAGGATCCTTTTCAACTCCGCCACGCAGGAGCTCTCGGTCATCACGGCGCGCGTCTACATGCGCGACGGCACGATCGTCGACACGCGGAAGAACGGCATCAATCAGACCACGCCGTTCGCACTCGATCACGCGCCCGATTACGCGGACTGGCAGGAGACCGTCGTCACGCATGTCGGCATCGAGAAGGGCTGCGTCGCCGAGCTGCACTATCGTATACGGGACAAGGCGCCTTCTCCGTGGCTCTCGGGCGTCGAGATCTTCAGCTCCGAGGATCCGGTGCAGGTTCGAGTGCTCGAGATTCGGGGGGCCGGCGCTTCGAATCTCACGAGCGCTTCCCTGAACGGCGCTCCGGCAGCGGAGAAAACGGCGGACGGCGTCTGGATCTGGACAGTCCGCGACATCGCGGGACGCACGCCCTTCGACGGCGGCGTCTGGGAAGGAGATTGCTTCCCCGTCGTTTGCTACAGCACGGCGAAAGGGTGGGATGATGTGATGCAGAAGATTGCCGTGGAGATTCAGGACAAGTCAGGCAGCGCAAGTTTCTTTGCGCCGATCGTGACCGAAGCGACCAAGGATCTGCCGTCCAGGGAAGACAGGATGCATGCGATACATCGTCTCGCCCTCGACCGCGTTTCGAGCGTGCGCGCGCCATTCGGCCTGTTCGCTGCCGCACCGAGGGAAGCGCAGAGAATTTATGAGAGCGGCTACGCGAGCCCCCTCGACCGCGCCGTGCTCCTTATGGCGATGCTTAGGGCCGCCGGCTTCGAGCCCGCGCCCGTTCTCGTTTCCGCGGGAACATCCTGGACGGACGAGGCGGCTGCTCCCGAGATCTTCAACACCATGTTCGTCTTTCTCATGTACGCTGGCCCTCA
>JBEKAW010000015.1:0-16690 GCA_050015715.1 Candidatus Krumholzibacteriaceae bacterium | reverse complement strand
TGTCGTCCGCGCCCCCGCCCGTAGAAGCCGCGCCGTCCCTGCCCTTGCCCCTCGGAGCCTCGTCCTCCCAGCCCCGCGAAACCATTGCCATGTGGACACCTTCGGCGAGATGCATCGATCTCAGGAAAAGGTATCCCGCGCTGCGGGAGAGAAAAGCGGCTTCCTGCCTGAAGGGAAGCTCCGCGATGACCCTGCTCCTGCGCGCCATGAAGAGCTCGGAGACCGTGCGGAGGAGGAGCAGCAGATACCGGTACGAGAGCGAGAGGAGCGACACGACGATGCCCGGTAGCCGCAGGCTCCCGAGGGCGTCGAGGAGGCGGTTCCACGGCGTCGTGAGGATGAGGAGGATGGAGAATGACACGGATGTCGAGACGCGCAAGGTGAGCATGAGCGCGGAGCGGGCGCCGGTGTCCGTGATCGCGAGGGGCCCGAGGGATGCGACGCGCGCCCCCGGCGTGATGAAGAGGGCCGGAATCGCGATGACGGCCGTGAAGATCGGCACGAAGACCCAGACGCGTCTCGTGAAATCGCCCACGGTGATCCTCGAAAGGCGCGCGAGAATCGTCGCGAACGCGTAGAGGCACGCGGGCACGGCGAGGGTGCGGGAGAGGGAGCATGCGAGAATGATCGCGACGAACGAGACGATCTTGACGCGGGGGTCGATCGTCTGGAGAAATCCCGGCGCGCGGCACCACCGCTCGCTCGCGACGGTGCGCTCGAGGGCCTGGGCGGCCGCAGCCGTGTTCTTCTCAAGAAACGTCGCCATGTTTCGCTATCCTCATGAGGGCGATTGCCGCCCCCGCCGTGACCCCCGCGCCGAGGAGCGCGGCAACGATCGTTCCGAGCCCCTCGCGGAGGAAACCCCGTTCAAACCCGGGAACCGTGTAGTCCTGGAGCGGCCGCTCCGCGGCGCCCGCGGCCGATCGCATTCCGGCGGGCACGAAACCGGCACGCTCCTTGACTGCGTCGATGCCCCACTCGCCCCAGGCGCCTCCGGCGGCGATGATGCCGAGCGGCGTCAGAATCGCGACGATGATGAGCGCGATCCACGCTCTGCGGTATCTCATCTCGTCGCTCCGCTGCCGGTCTCGAAGAGCTCCGGGTGGTACCGTCCGAGGAACGCCACGACTCCCGCCGTGAGTATAGCCTCCGCGGCGCCCGCGACCGTGAGGTGCGGGATCGTCATCGCCGGGATCGTCACGGCGAGGGGGAAGGGGCAGTAGAGCGGCGTCCCGTCGGGAAGGTGATGGAGAAGGGGCTGGAGCCCTAGCTCGACCGCGGCGAAAAGCGCCGCGACGTTGATACCGACGTAGCCTCCGGCGCCTGCCGCGAACGCGAACCTTTTCTCCCCCGGGCGGGCGGCGCCCCCGAGCAGTCTGAACACGCCGTACCCGGCGAACGGCATGACGAAGGCCATGTTGAAGGCGTTCGCGCCGAGGGCGAGCACGCCGCCGTCTCCGAAGAGGAGGGCCTGCACGGCGAGAGCGAGCGTCACGGCCGTGAGCGCGGCCCACGGGCCGACGAGGATCGCGACGAGCACCGCGCCCACCGCATGAGCCGTCGTTCCCCCGGGGAGCGGAATATTGAGCATCATGATGAGAAAGGAGAACGCGGAGAGGAGCGCGACGAGCGGCACGCGGCGCCGGTTCACGCGGCGGCGGATCGCGCGGAGAGAAAGCGCCCAGAGGGGCGCCGAGAAGACCCACAGCGCGCCCGCGCTCCGCGGAGAGAGATAGCCGTCGGGAATGTGCACGATGCCCCTTCCGGGTGCGTGTTATCAATTCAAACAATCGTAACACTATTATGAGGGTTCGGCTCCGCGCCGTCAAACCCTTTTTGCCCTCGGCCCGGGCGTGGTATACTGCCTCCCCGTGAACCGCCGCTTCATGGAATGCTACAGGATCCTCCGCCGCGCGTACGGACCGCAAGGGTGGTGGCCCGTCACGCCCCGCGGCGGGACGCGGCCCGCCTATACGGGCGGCCCGCGGAACGCCCGCCAGCGCTTCGAGGTCGCCGCCGGCGCGATTCTCACGCAGAACACGGCCTGGACGAGCGCGGCGCGCGCCATAGAGAACCTGAATCGTCTCGGCGCGATGAGCG
This sequence comes from Candidatus Krumholzibacteriaceae bacterium, assembly GCA_050015715.1. Classification (GTDB taxonomy): domain Bacteria; phylum Krumholzibacteriota; class Krumholzibacteriia; order Krumholzibacteriales; family Krumholzibacteriaceae; genus SSS58A. The sequence goes on along the minus strand of JBEKAW010000015.1, from coordinate 14,590 downwards.
CTGCCGGAATCGATGCGCTCGAGGAAGGCTCCCTCGCCCGCGCGATACGGACGGCGGGCTACTTCAATCAGAAGGCGAAGCGGCTCAAAACGCTCGCCGCATTCTTTCTTGCCCGGACGGCGGTGACGCGCGAGGCGCTGCTCGCCCTGAACGGCGTCGGACCCGAGACGGCCGACTCGATCATGCTCTACGCGTTCGATACGCCCGTTTTCGTCGTCGACGCGTATACGCGGCGCCTCTTCGGGCGCATGGGGCTCGTCGCCCCCGCGGATTCATATGAAGAAATCCGACGAATGTTCGAACGCAATCTGCCCGCGAGCGTATATGTCTACAAGGAGTACCATGCCCTGATCGTGGAGCACGGGAAACGGGTATGCGCGAAGGCGCCTCTCTGTGAAAAATGCCTTTTGCAGCGGCTTTGCAGGTTGTATCTTACAGGCAGCAAGGCAACAGCAAAGGGCTAAAAGAGTTAGCTGGTATCTCGCGGGCTCGAAGAATTCTGTAACCGATAGCGCTCGTTTGTGCTACAATGTTGTTAGGAATTATTATTGACTTTTGCGGCAATTCCAAATAAGATAAAGGGGTTGCTACGAAAGTGGGAGGCAGGCCACATGATCTCATTCGAGGAAACCATTCAGAAACTTCGCAGCGAGGGATTCAAGCTGACTCCTCAGAGGCTCGCGGTGATCCGCTACATGCTCGGCAACACCGAGCACCCGTCCGCTCTCAAGATCCACAAGGAGCTGCGGCGCCGGTACCCGACACTGTCGTTCTCGACGGTGTACAACACGCTCGGCATGCTCGAGAAGATCGCGGAGGTGCAGTCGCTCCACATATTTGACGACTACCTCAACTACGATCCGAATATCGATCCGCACATCCATCTCTACTGCAAGGGATGCGGGAATATCTACGACATCATGCTCGAGGGAAGGGATGACGTCGTCGTGCCGCGGAACGAGATCGAGGGATTCCACATCGATTCCATCGGCCTCGTCATGAAGGGCACCTGCAAGCGCTGCCGGTAGGGAGGAGCGTGCTTGATAGCTCAGGGATGGAAGTGCTCGATCTGCGGTTACGTGGCCGTCGGATTGTTTCCCCCCGACTCGTGTCCCAAGTGCCACGCTCAGCGTGAGGCCTTCAAGGCCGAGCACGAGTTTCTCTTTCCGCGCGAAGAGACGGACGGCGTCATCAAGGCGTGCGGGAAGGTCAGCTACGGCCTCTACGTCGTCTCCTCCGTCAGCGGCGAGCGGATGAACGGCCAGATCTGCAACACGGTCTTCCAGATAACGAGCGATCCGCCGCGGATCGCGCTCGGCATCAACCACAAGAACCTGACACACGAGTTCATCGCGGCGAGCGGCGTCTTCGCCGTGTCGATCCTCGGGAAGAACGACCACCGGATCGTCCGGCGCTTCGGCTACCGGTCGGGCCGGGATTTCGACAAGTTCAAAGGCGTACCGGTGCGGCGGGGGAGAACGGGATGTCCCGTGCTGGAGGACGCGATCGGCTACCTCGAATGCAGCCTCGTCAAGGACGCGAAGCTCGACGCCGGCACGCACACGATCTTCGTGGGGGACGTCGTGGGAGGCGCTCTGTTCAAGGACGAAGAGCCGATGACCTACGCGCACTACCACGCGACGAAGGACACCGCGTAGCGGGCTCGAACCTCGGTCGCCGCCGGGCGCGAGGTTCCCGATCGTCGTTTCAGGGACGAAAGGAGCATGGGCAGTGAACGAGAAGACGGATGAATTCAAGCAGGTGCTCGCCGGCGCCATCTACCGGGAGATCGGCGCGCGCAATTTCTACAAACGGGTCTCCGGCGCGATCAAGAACGCCGACGGCAAGGCGCGCTTCAAGCGCCTCTCGAGCGACGAGGAGCGGCACCGGGTGAAGCTCGAGGGCTGGTACCGGAAGCTCTTCGACGGCAAGTTCGTCGCCGACGAGAAGGAGCTCCGGGACGCCGAGATCAAGGGCGTGCGCGTCGACGACAAGACGGGGGCGATGGCGGCGCTCGACATCGCGATCAAGGCCGAGATGCAGGCGGAGGAGTTCTACGCGTCGGAGGCGGAGAAGGTCACGGAGGGCGAGCTCAAAGAGCTTCTCCTGAAGCTTTCCGGCGAAGAGCACGGCCACTACGAGCTCCTCGAGGCCGAGCGCAGCTCTCTCACGGGCGGTTTCTACTGGTTCGACATAGATTCGTCGCAGTTTCTCGAGGATTGAGGAGCGAGGGGTTTCGTCGAGGGAGGCGATCGTGAAGAAGAAATGGAAATGCACGCTGTGCGGCTACATTCACACGGGTGCAGAGCCCCCGGAAACGTGTCCCGTCTGCGGGGCGTCCCGGGAAAAATTCGTTCCCTACGAGCCGAAGCGCTGATATGATTTCTCTGCGGAAAGGAGCACGATGATGGACAAATGGCTGTGCACGATATGCGGGTACGTCTATGACCCGGCGAAAGGTGACCGGGAGAACGGCATAAAGCCGGGGACCTCGTTCGAGGAGCTGCCTGAAGACTGGGTATGCCCCGACTGCGGCGCTCCGAAGAGCGAATTCGAGAAGATGTAAGCGCGGGCCCTGGGCCCGGGAGGTTTGCGCGCAATGGCAATTGCATTCAGTGCCGATGAAGTGTTCGAGATGGGAATGGACATCGAGCGGAACGGGGAGGCCTATTACCGTAAGGCGGCCGCGCTCTCGAAGGAGGAAAAGGTGAAGGCTATATTCACCGACCTCTCGCAGCAGGAGCAGCGGCACTACCAGATCTTCAAGGCGCTGCGCGAGAAGCTCCCGCCGAAGACCTCGCTCCCGACCGTCGCCGATCCCGAGGGCGAGGAGTATCTCTACCTCGACGCCCTCGTGAAATCGCGCCTCTTCAACAGCGTGCACGAGGCCGAATCGCTCGCCGCGAAGGCCTCGAGCGCCATCGACGCCTTCAGGGCGGCGCTCTCCTTCGAAAAGGACACGGTGCTGTTCTTCCAGATGATGAAAGGGATGACGGACGAGCATCTCGGCAGGAACGAGATCGACCGGCTCATCGAGGAAGAGCACAACCACATCGTGCGGATCGCCGCGGCCATGAAGGAGATAGCCGGAAAAGGCTCCCGGTGAAATGAAAAGCCCCGGTTACTAGTCGTTCCTCTAATTCTTCGCCTTCGCCCGCCGCCTTGGTTCGGCCGCGCGAGTGAGCGTCGCTCCCGTTTGCTCCCATTTGTTCCCCACAGTTCCCTGTTGTGAATGGTTCTTGCTTGTTCCATCCCCGGAAGGCGCTCCCGGAGCCCGGAATCATTTTGTAACATATTGCCATGTTGTAAGTTGTGTGCTCTTCCGGGACTTCGAGAGTGCGTGGCGTGGACGGCCCGCACATGGCCGTAATCTTGCCGGTTGCCGGGAGTCGGAAGGTGGCGCGATGGCGCGAACGGTATCGGGAAAAGCATCGAAGATTGTCTCTCCGGGGCCGGTCAATGAACTTCGCGAGATCGAGCGGCGGAACTGCGCCGCGCTCGTGCGTCTCATCGACAGGCTGGGAATGACGCTCGACGTGAACGAGATCGCGCGCCTGTTCCTGTCGTGCGTCTCGGAGGAGCTCAAGGTCAAGCGCGCGGTCCTCTATCTCGCGGCGAGCGACAGGATGCGGCTGGAGCTGTTCGCATCGATCGGACTCGCGGAAGGCGCCGCCCCCGGTTGTATTCCGCGCGACTCCGGCTTCATGCGGTGGCTCTCGGAAAGCGGCGGCGCCGAGCACATTGACGAGTTTTTCTCCGAAGGCGGCGACGCGGCCGGCGACGAGGAAGAAATGATACGTCCCTTCGTTACGGCGGGCTTCGCCCATGCGTTTGCGATGACTCACCGGGACGACTGCGTGGGTGTGATATTTTACGGCGGCGCGATCGCCGGAGGAGGCTTCGGACAATACGACGAAGAGCTCCTCGGCATGCTCGCCCGCGTTTTCCTCGCGAGCGCCGAGAAGTCATGCATCTGCAACGCGGCTGTCGCATCGAGAACGGCGCACGAGCGATTCTCCGACGAGAGACGGGAGTTCATCCTGCACGCCTCGAACGAGGTACGCACCCCGCTTGGGGTTCTGAAGAGCACGCTCTGGTCTCTCGAACCGGATCAGGTCGACGAGCAGATTCTCGTGGATATGGCCAGGGACGCCCTCGCGCGGCTCGAGGCGAAGGTCGAATACTTGCTTTCCGTCGGCGACATCGAGCTCGCGGGGACCGAGTCCAGGCTCGAGTCTACGGAGGTGTCGTCGATCGTGGAGGACGTTCTGCGGGAGGCGCTTCCCGAGCTCGAGGAGAAGCAGGTGCACGTCGACGTCGACGACCGGACCGGCTACCGGAAAGCGCTCATCGATCCCGGAAAGATCGCGATCGCGATCCGGAGCATTATCGAGAGCGCTCTCAGATTCGTCGACCGGGGCGGGAACATCGCGATTACGATCAGGGTCTCCGATGTGCCCCCCGCGAGCGAGGACGGTCTGGAAATCGCAGGTTCAACGCTCGGCGGGGACGGTCCCTCTTCGATGCCATTTCCGGGCGCATGCGCCACCGGCGATGGGGGAGGGTCATCCGCGACGAAGCGCCTGCACGGCGCGGAGGGCGTATCCTACATCGTGATCAGCGTGAAGAATGACGGCATTGGGATTTCGGCCGCGGAGGTCTCCTCGCTCGCCGATCCATTTGCAATGGCGGCCGGCTCGACCGACCCGGGCATCAGAGAGCTCGGAATCGGACTCTCCGTCTCCCGGAGAATCGTCGCGGGGCACGGCGGCTCGATCTACTGCAAGAGCGACCTCGGCCAGGGGGCGCAGTTCTCGATCTGGCTTCCCCTCAATGCATAGATAGAAAACGGGCGGCCCCGTCGGGAGCCGCCCCGTATGAAGACTTCGACGGCCCGCCGGGCGGACCGTCCTCCAATCGAAAACTATCCCTGTTTCTTCGGAGCCGGGGGCGGCGTCGCCGGAGCCGGCGTCGGCGTTGTCGGAGCCAGCGTTGTCTTGGCACCCGTCGTCGTCGCGGGAGCCTTCGCAGGCAGCACCCTCGTAGCCGACTCGACGATGACCGGGGTTTCCGGGACGTCCTGGAAGGGACCCTTGGTTGTCGTCTTCACGGCCGCGATCTTCTCGACGACATCGAAGCCCTCGACGACCTTGCCGAACACGGCGTATCCGTACTTGGCGTCGCTCACGTGATCGAGCGCCGCGTTGTCCACCAGGTTGACGAAGAACTGGCTCGTCGCGCTGTTGATCTCGCTCGTGCGCGCCATCGAGAGGGTTCCCTTGAGGTTCTTGAGCCCGTTCAGCGCTTCGTTCTTGATCGCGGGAAGGGTCGTCTTCTGCGACATGTTCTTGTCGAACCCGCCGCCCTGTATGACGAAGCCCGGGATGACCCGGTGGAAGGTCGTTCCATCATAGAATTTCTTATCGACGTAGTTGAGGAAATTCGCCACGGTGATCGGCGCTTCCTTCGCGAAGAGCTCGATCTTGAACGAACCCATATTCGTTTTTACGAGAACGATAGGATTAGCGGTCTTTACGGGAACCGTAGGATTGGCGGTTTTTGCGGGAACCATAGGAGTAGCGCTCTTTTCCTGGGCGCTCGCGGGGACTGCCAGCGCGATCGACGCCACAAACACACACAACACAATGAACATCAATGAGTTACAGAGTTTCATCTCCACGTCACCTCCGTTCAGACTACCGGGTTAGATACGTAACGACCACGTAAATATATCTCATCGAGCCGCTGCGGCAACAAAAAAATGATATTTCGGCCCTTCCTGGACCTAACGCTCGCTTTTTTCCTTTTTTCTTTTTCCCCCTCTCTGGTAAGATAAAGGAACGGGGGTCCATTAATTTACCTTTAGCTGCAAAGGAAAGGCCATGCCTAAAGAGCTAAAGTATGACCATGTCGACGTTTTCACGGACAAGCCCCTCGGCGGAAACCAACTTGCCGTCTTTCATTCTCCGGGGCAGCTCTCGCCGAACCAGATGGGCGCGATCGCCAGGGAAATGAATTTTTCCGAAACGACGTTCATCTTCCCGGCGAAATCGGCGGGAGCGAGCGCCCGCGTGAGAATCTTCACTCCCGTGGAGGAGATCCCGTTCGCCGGCCACCCCGCGCTCGGCTCGGCGTTCGTCATCGCAACCCGTTCGAAGAAGAGGCTCGACAACCTTACGCTCGAGCTCGGTGTCGGCCCCATCGCGATCGATATCGAGCGTCACGGTAAGAAGATCCAATCCCTTATCATGCATCAGCCGCTTCCGGTCTTCGGTTCGGCGCTCCAGAACCGGGAGCAGGCCGCGCGGGCCCTCGGCGTCACCGCCGACGATATCCTCGGGGGCGGCGTCGTGTCGAACGGTCTCGATTTCCTCATCGTCGAGGCGACGACGCTTCCCGCGGTCCAGAACGCTCATTGCAACGTCGAGGACGCGATCAAGGTCATCAGGCGGCACAACGTTCATGCGATCTATATCTTCGCGCGCCTCCAGGGAAGGGGGCCGAACGTCCATGCGCGGCTCTTCACGCCGGCTTCGAGCGTCATCGAGGATCCGGCGACGGGCTCCGCGGCCGGCGCACTCGGCGGCTATCTCGCGCGGATTCTCAAGTTCCCGATGAAGCTCCATCTTACGATCGAGCAGGGGATCGAGATCCGGCGAGCGAGCCTCATCTCGGTCGACGTCAACTCCGAGCGTGGGACCATCGAGGGAGTCGCCGTTTCGGGAAAGGTCGCTCCGGTCGGCGAGGGAGTGATCAGGCTTCGCTGAGAGAGAATTCAGTTCTATTCGATGCTTCGTTGTGCTATAATGGCGGCGCCTCACTCATGATGACGTGAGGCGCTCGCAGAGAGGTTTCAAACCGGAGAAAGTTCTGACGAAGGTGGACCGCGTGACCCCTTCATCGGATCCTTTTTCCGGTTTTTATTTTGCCCGCCCGTCGCTCGCGGTTCGCGAGCCCCGTCCTACTTCAAGTACTGCGCGAACCAGTCCTGAAGCGTCTTCCACCATAGCTCGGCGTTCTGGGGCTTCGTCACGAAATGTCCCTCGTCGGGGAAATAGAGGAGCTTCGACGGCACGCCCTGCCGTTGGAGCGCCGTGAAGAACTGAAGCCCCTCCTCGGCCGGCACGCGGAAATCGATTTCGCCCTGCACGACGAGGCAGGGTGTCTTGAAATTGGCCGCGGCGCGGTGCGGGGACCACTTCGCGTACATATCGGGATTGGTCCAGGGAGTGCCCTTGAACTCCCACTCGGGGAACCAGAGCTCTTCGGTCGAGCCGTACATGCTCTCGAGGTTGTAGACGCCTTCGTGCGAGACGAGGCAGCGGAACATGTCCTTCGTGTGTCCCTCGAGCCAGTCGACCATGTAGCCGCCGTAGGAGCCGCCCGCCGCCGCGAGGCGGTCCTTGTCGACGAAGGGAAGCGTCTTCACGAAGTCGACGCCCTTGAGGACGTCCTCGAACACTGCGCCCCCCCAGTCGCCGCTGATCTCGCGCTCGAACGCGTCCCCGTACCCCGTGCTCCCATGAGGGTTGATCATCGCGACGACGTACCCGGGAGAGGCGAACATCTGCGAGTTCCACCGGTAATGGAAATCGTCGCCGAACGATCCCTGGGGGCCGCCGTGGATGAGGAGAATGAGCGGATACCTTTTTCCCGCCTCGTAGAACGGGGGCTTCACGACGTAGCAGTGAATCTTCGCCCCGAGAGCGCCGTCGTACCAGTACTCCTCGACGGGGTTCATCTTGAGAGAGGCGAGAACGTCCGCGTTGACGTTCGTGAGCGCCGCGACGTCCGTGCCCTTGACCGTGGCCCGGTAGAGATCGACCGGGTGCGTCGCGCTCTGCCGCGCGAAGACGATGTACTTCCCGTCCGGGGTCGCCGCGATGTCGGTGTCGAAGCCGCCCCGGATGATGAGCGCGGCGTCGCCGCCCTTGATCGAGACGGCGCCGGTCGCGCGGCGCCCCTTGTCCTCGACGTTGAAATAGAGCGTCTTCGAGTCCCTCGCCCACGCAACGTGATCGACGCTGTAATCGAAATTCTCCGTGAGATTCGAGATCGTGCGGGCCTTCCGGTCGTAGAGCATGATTCTCACCCGGTCCGACTCGAGCCGGGGGGTCTTCATCGAGCAGTAGGCGATGAAGCGCCCGTCGGGGGAGTAGCGGGGGTTGTTGTCGTCGGCGTGATTTGCCGCCGTGATGGAAACCGGCTTTCCGCCCGGCACGCTCATGATGTAGAGATCGTTGTTCGTCGATATCGCCGGGACCGAATCGGGATTCATCGTGAAGCAAAGCTCCCGGCCGTCGGGCGAGAAATCGATGTCCCGGTCTCCGCCGAGATCGATCGGCGGCACGTCGGTGCGCCCCGTGTTCACTTCGACGAGAGAGCCGCCGTCGACGCTCGTGATGAAGAGGTGACTCCATTTGCCGTTTCGCCAGCTGTTCCAATGGCGGAAGAGGAGCGCATCCACGACACGGGCCTTGACCTTCGCGTTCTTCGCCTCGTCGAGCTTCTTCGCGTTGCAGGCCATGTCGGGGCATTCGGGATAGACGCTCGAGGTCAGCGCGATCGTGTGGCCGTCCGGCGACCAGACGAAATTCGAAACACCGCTCGGGATGTCGGTGATCTTCTTCGCCTCGCCGCCGTTCACGGGAATGACCCAGATCTGGGACGTGCCCTCCCGGTCCGAAAGAAATGCGAGCTGTTTCCCGTCGGGAGACCAGGCCGGAGACGAATCGTCGGCGTCGCTCCGCACGAACGCCCACGGCGTTCCCCCGGCGACGGGCACGAGGTAGATATCGGTGTTCGACGAATTCCCGTCCTTGTTGAAGCGGGTGAGCTCGAAGGCCACCTGCTTCCCGTCGGGCGAGACGGCGAAGGCGCCGATTCTCCCGAGGGAGATAAGATCGTTGAAGGCGATTGCGTGCGGGCCGGCGGCCGCCGGTCCCGCGAGAGCCGTCAGGGTGAGTGCGAGAACGATGAGGACTATTGACCAGGATTTCATGGTGCCTCCCTCTTCGCGAAGAGCCGGTACGATTCCGATAAACCTTTCCCGTGCAGAAACGCAGATGCATTGTAGGGAAAGAGATTCGAAGAGGCAACGGAATTAGGAAACCGAGATGTTCACGGGGCTATCTCACGCGAAGGTCGCTATCGCGTTCGAGGTGCTTCTCCGAGGCCACGCGCGGCGGCCGTGCGCTACTTCTCGACTTTGACGGTGATTTCCGGAATCGAGGTGCCTTGCGATTCGAGGGCGGCGAGCCGCGCAGAGATTTCCGCGAACGCGGAGTCGGCCCCGATGAAGGCGTCGACGATGTCGGGATCGAAGTGCCTGCCGCGTTTCTCGAGTATGATCTCGCGCGCGGCCTCGTGCGGATACGCCTTCTTGTACGGGCGCTTCGAGGTGAGCGCGTCGTACACGTCGGCGAGGGCGACGATTCTGGCGCAGAGGGGGATGTCTTCGCCCGAGAGCCCGTGCGGGTACCCCGAACCGTCGAACCGCTCGTGGTGCCAGAAGGCGATGTTGCGCGCGACTTCGAGAAACTCCGCGTCCGGGTACTGCGCGAGCGCCTGTCCGAGCGTTTTCCCCCCGATGATCGTATGTGTTTTCATGACGTCGAATTCCGCCGTTGTGAGAGACCCGGGCTTGAGGAGAATCGTATCGGGGATGCCCACCTTTCCGATGTCGTGCAAAACGCTCGTGTGATAGATGACCTCGATGTCGGAATACGAGAGAATCTCGGCGAACTTCGCCTGCTGCGCGAGATTGTCCCCCAGCAGCTTCGAGTACTCCCGCATCCGGTCGAGGTGAAAGCCGGTCTCGGGATCCCGCGATTCGGCGAGCTTCGCGAGCGCGAAGATCGCGATCTGATGATACTCGGTCGAGAGAATGCGCTCTCCCATGCTCACGCGCAGATCGAGCTCCGTCGGGTCGAAGGGCTTTCGCAGGAATTCGTCGGCGCCCGCCTGCAGACCTTCGATGATGTCGGCGGTCTCGCTGTGCTGCGTGAGGATAATGACGAAAACGTACGAGTGGAAGCCGCGCGAGCGGATCCAGCGGCAGAGCTCGAGCCCGTCCATGTCCGGGGTCGTCCGGTCCATGATGACCATCCGGATCGGGGTTTTGAAGAGGATGTAGGCGGCCTCTTCTCCACTCCGGGTGGCGACGATCTCGTGCCCTTTGCGCTCGAGAACGTGCCGTATCAATCCCAGAGAGGCGTCGTCGGCAACTGCGAGAATCCTCATGCTGCGGACTCCATCATGCCATGCAGTCAACAATGTCCGAACGGTTCTCGGTCGCGTTCGGTCGCGCGTATATTTCGGCAGGGGCCGGTGCAGGCGGGAATTCGAGCAAGATGCATGCCTATCTTGTTTTTGCCTATTAGATTAGACCGAAAGGGCGGTGGCGGGAGATTCAGGAGGTACCCATGGGGCTAACCCCCGAGAGAAAGCTGTCCGCATGCCCTCCCCCGGCGGTTAGCCCCGTGTCTTCCCCTAGCAGCGTGTGCGTCGTCCCCTCCAATGCTCTATATATATCATGAGACGGCGGCTTTCAGCTTATTGACACTATGCACGGGATAATTTTTCAAAGAGGGCCGATGAGGAGGTATGGCGCCCAGGCCCGAATATCTCTTGCCGGGGTCCCGCCCGAGCGGTCCTTCTGAATGATATTCTTCTGTGCGGCCTGCAGCGCCGCTCCCGGAGCTCTTTTCCCTGCAATGAGTTCCCGGTAGAAGGCGGTCACGAAATCCCTCGCGGCCCTGTCCTCGACGGGCCAGACCGTCGCAATGACCGTCCGGGCACCGGCCTCGAGGAACGCGCCCGCGAGCCCCATGCCCTCGGGCGATGGACCGTCCTCCGAGGCCCCCGATTCGCAGGCGGAGAGCACGACGAGATCGGCGTTGGAGAGATCGAGCCTCTCGATCTCGCTTTCCGTGAGCAGCGACGTCTCCACCGCGTGCGAGACGTCGCAATCGTCCACGGTCGAGAAGAGGAGCGCCGATTTGCCGCTGTATGCCGGATAACTCACCCGGTGGGTCGCGATATGGATCCGGACGGCCCGCGGCATTTCGGAGATCACCGACTCCTTCGTCGCGAGAGGCCCCGCGAGGATCTTCGCCCGTCCGAGCGTGTTGCGGATGTCGATCAGCTCTTCCTGGGCGTCGGGAAGCGGCGCAAGGGCGGGATAGTTTCGCATGAGGCACGAGCCGACATTGGGGCGGCCGACGAGGAGCGCCGGAGGGAGGCCCGTTCCGGCGGGCCGGGGGCGGCTTCTCCGCGCGGCCGCGTGCAACGCGAGAAGGTCGGGGCTCGAGAGAATTCTCCTGTCCTCGACGAGGAACCGCATGCCGGTCTCCGGCGGCACGAGGGCTCCGAAGGGAAGACGGCGGAGCGGCGCATCGCATATGAAGCAGAGCTCGTTCGCTCCCGCGACGAGCGGCTCGATCGGCCCGAGGAGAAGGCGGTACAGCGAACGGGCGCGCGCCTCGACGTCCCGTTGTATTCCCCGCGTTCGGGCGCTTGCGCTCTCCCTGTCCGGCGCGTCGCAGGCGGCGACGAATGAATCGATTTCCCGCGCGAGCGAATCGCGCGAAATGGGGACGACGCGGTACTCCGAGCCGCGCCGGTCCATCCCGGCGACGATGAGCCGGTCGGGCGTCACGATGTACTGGACGACGAGCGCGCCGGCCGGAATCCAGTCTCGTGCGGCGAGGCAGCCGATGATGGAAGCGTCGAGGTTCTTCTGACGGATGCCCCGTTCTCCGTAACGCAATTGCCGGGCCTTCTCCGCGGTGAAAAGGAGCGAATCGCAGGGGTATCCGCGCTCGCTCTCGAGAGCGAGGAGATCGGCGAATATCGCGCGGATGCGCTCGTTGAGCGGCTGCCGATTCTCGACGAAGCGCTTGTCGGCGAGGTTGCGCTCGAATGCGGATATCGATTCGTCGAGGAGCGCGCGTGCCCCGTCGAAGTCCCGTGCGCCGGACCTCGCGCGCGCGAGGGAATGGAGCGCCTCCACCCTCTGCCGCCAGAGCGCGGCATCGTCCGCGATCCGCAGCGCCTCCCGCAGGTGCTCCTCGGCGCGCCGGTAGTCTTTCCGGTCGAGGTACAATTCGCCTGTCGCCGTCAGGTATTCCGCCTCCCGTCCCCGCTCGTGACGCTTTCGCGCGTTCGCGACGGCTTTCGAATAGCACCGGAGAGCGTCCCAGTCCCGCCCCGCCGCGGCGTACGCGTCGCCGAGCCCCTTCATGAGATCCGCCTCGAACGTCCGGTCAGCGGTCTCTTCGGCGGCCCCGAGCGCCTCCCGCATCGTCGCGACCGCGGCCTCCGGCTCACCGCGTGTCCGCTGCATTTTCGCCTTCAACGCGAGGCACTGCGCGTACGATTGATCGGCGGCCCTCCGTATGAGGTATTCACGCCCGTTGGCGGGATTCCGGGGGACGCGTCTCCAGAGAGCCGTCGCCCGCTCGACGAAGAGGGAGGCTTGATCGTATTCGCGCAGCGATTCGTGAAGACTCGCCAGGTCAGTGAGGCGCGCGAGCTCTACCGACGGCATGCGCAGTTTCCTGCCGTACGCGAGCGACTGCACGAGAAGCGATTCGGCGTCGGCGAACTGGGCCTGCTCGGCGCGAAGGTTCGAGAGAAACGCGAGAGCGCGCGACAGGAAATAAGGATCCTCCATGTACAACGCGTCGTTGTAGCTCTCGAGAAAAGCCCGTTCGGCGGCGGCCAGGTCACCCTTCTCGAGATAGAAATCGCCGATTCTTCCGTTGATATGGCTGAGTCCCGAGAAGGATCCGCCCTCCGTGTGGCAGGCGCGCGCTTCCTCGAGGTACTTGATCGCCCCCTCGTCGTCGCGCGTGAGAAAACAGTACTGGGCCAGCGCCTCGTACGTCTCTCCCAGGAAGGGCCGGAACCCCCTGGCCTCGCTCTCGGCGATGTCCCGCTCGATGAGACGTCTCGTTCCGGGGGAGGCGTCGCGCCTCCTGTTGAGCCTGTCGCTCCACTCCCTCTTCAGATGGGCGTTTTCGTACCCCCAGCGGATGGTCGGCTCGTCCCGGAAGACGGCCTTGGTGAACTCGAGGCCGATCGGATTCCTCGTGCCGCGGAATATCAGCTCGTAGTGGTGAATGCTCTGCGCGGCGATGTAGCGGACGATGGGCGTATTCCCCTGCCCCATGACGTTTCCGGAAAGCTCGATGAGCGCCTGCTGGGTGCCGGAGGCCCACCAGTATCCCATCTCGTGAAACAGGGCTACCGCCGCCGAGTCGGGGAGGAGGTTGACCGGGGGGCCGCCGAGGGGATTCTCGTTCTCGGCGATGGCGTCGTCCTCCCACCGCGTGGGAGCGTTCAGGGGGATCGCGAGCACGACGAGGGCGAGGACGAACGCAAGAAGCGATGCGCAGCGCACAGGTTTCATTCTCTCGAATGTGCCCCGCATGGCTCGAATTATATCATGTCCGGCGGCGGTTTGACAGGTTTCAGCGGCATCAGGGCAAGTCAATCGCGCGCGAGAGCCCTCATGCGCTCCGCCCACGGCGAGGAAAAGTCTCTCTTCAGATAGAGATCGATATAATGCAGCTTTGAATCGCGGTCCCCGGTCTCGCCGGCGAGCACCGCGAGATTGTACAGCACTTCGAGGCGCTGTCCGCCCGCCGTGCGGGCGTCCTCGAGGAGCTCCCGTGATTCGCCCATGCGGCCGAGCCGGTATGCGACGACGGCGCGGTCATTGAGGAGCGCCGCGTCGCCCGGGTCCAGCTCGAGAGCGCGAGCGTAGTAGTTGTCGGCGCGCTCGATCTGGTTGTCGGCGACGTACAGGTCTCCGAGGAGGGCGTTGAGGCGCGCGCTCGAGCCGTGGCGCTCGAGCGTCCGGGTGAGGCTCCGCTCAAGCTGGGCGGCGGAGGCGGCCCCAGGCGTTCCCGCGCCGCGATAGACGGCCGGATTCGTGGCGGGCCGTTCAGGCCCGTCCGAGAGGCGCATCTCGCCGATGTTCCTCGCCGCGAGAATCTTTCCGACGAGTGGCTGCGCCTCCTTGAACTCGCGATCGCCGCTCGAGAGATATCCTGAGAATATGAGGCCGGCAGCGGCGATGACGACGGCCGCCGCCGAAAGAGTCGCGGCCAGCGGCGCCGGGCGCAGGATGCCGTGGAGCGGCGTGATGCCGTGCTTCGCGTCACGAAGCGGCATGAGGAGCGTCGCCCCTGTCTCCTCGGCGGTGATTCCGTCGAGCTCGGCTTTCGCGGCGATGAGCTCGGCGAGACACTCCTGGCAGGCCGACAGATGCGTCTCGTACAGGCGGCGATCCTTCTCCGGGAGGCTCTTGTCGAGGTACGCCGCGAGCCACTCCTCATTTCTGCATATATCGCTCATTCGAAACCCCTCCGGCGTGTTCGGACGCGAAGCTTGTCGCGCGCAATCCGCTCTTTCCCCTGCGCACCATTCCTCTTTGACGTCCGTTTCTTCATTTTGCCCGGGGAAACTCGTCTTTTTTCTACGATGCCGCTTTGTCGCCCGACGGGAGCTCCGCTTCCCAGACATCGCCGTGCGTGCAGAGGTTCTCGATGTCTCTCGTGACCTCCCGGTACGCATCCGGAGG
>JBEKAW010000014.1:0-16750 GCA_050015715.1 Candidatus Krumholzibacteriaceae bacterium | reverse complement strand
AGATGAGGTTGCGCTCCTTCCCCTCCGTCTCCCGGCAGATGGTCCACTTGCGCCAGGTCGGGAAGCCGGCGCCGCCGCGGCCGCGAATGCCCGATTGCTTGACCGTGTCCAGGACTTCGCTCCAGGGCATGGACAGGCACTTCTCGAAGCCTTCGTAGCCGCCTCTCGCCAGGTAGTGGTCCACGTCGTCCGGGTCGATCAGGCCGCAGTTCCGGAGCACGATCCTCACCTGCGGCTTCAGCATCGGCAGGTCGAAGAAGCGGGGGACTCCATCGATCTCGCCCTCCCCGAAGTGACCGGCAAGGTGACCCTTCGGTATCTCCCCCTCCTCGAAGAATCCCTTGAGGATCGGGACGACGTCTTTCGCGGCGACGTTGGAGTAGCTGATCCGCGGCCGGCCCGGCATCTGGACATCCATGAGGGGCTCCAGGTAGCACGGCCCGATGCAGCCCACGGGTACGATGCGGGCGTCGATTTTGCGCTCGGCCAGGTATTCCTCGACGGCCTTCTGCGTTTCGGCCGCCCCCGCCGCCAGCCCGCAGGAAGCGGCGCCGATGTAAATGAACGGGACCGGACTCCGGCCGAGAGCTTTCCACTTTGTTTGCGCTTTTCGGCGGCGCTCGTCAATCGCCTTGGTGTTCATCGAAGATCCCCTGGATTTTCAGGACCGACATCTGGCTGTGGATCTTATCGTCGATGGCGACGACGGGGGCGAGAGCGCAGCAGCCCAGGCAGGCCACCCGGTCGAGATCGTATTTCCCGTCGGCGGTCGTTTCTCCCGTCTTGATGCTCAGGCGCTGCTCCGCCATTATCAGAATCTGCTCTCCGCCCTTCACGTGGCAGGCCGTTCCCAGACAGATTTTGATATGGTGCTCGCCCGGAGGATGGAACCGGAACTGGGCATAGAAGGTCGCGACGCCGTAGATCTCGCTCTCGGACATCTTCAGCCATCGGGAGATGCCGCGAACGGCCTCGGGACGCAGAAATCCCTCTATCTCCTGCATTCGCTGCAGGACGGGGATGAGGTCCTCTCGTTCGCCTTTGAATTCCTGTCGAATCGCCGAAATGCCGCCCGTGGACATCGAATGGCTTCTTTCGTTGCGTGTCCGGACAAGAAAGATCGCCGCTCGGGCCGTATTACTCGACGCCGATCCCGCAGAGTTTCTTGGCCAGACTCCAGGTGTCTCCCTCGAAGCCCAGCAATTTGATTCCGGCTTTGTTGGCCAGGGCGACCACGTCATCCGGCGGAATCTTGTTCCGCGAGAACACGATCGCCGCCACGTCGACGAGGTTGGCCGCGGCGATCAGGTTCTTGTGCGTCTGCAGGGTTATGAGCACATGCCCCTCTTTGATGCCGATGATGTCGCTGACCATGTCGGAAATGTAGATTCCCTTTATTTCCTTGTCGGCCCCTTCGTTGAAGGCCTTGAGACCCGTCTTCTGAATCAGTTCGGATACCTTCATTGCTCGCCTTTCTTCTTCCCTCGCAGCTCCCTAGTAGAGCTCGGTTAAGCCGACATCCGCCAGCACGATCCCCTGACACGTATCCACTGACTTGCGCAAGCTGCAGGGAACGACCACGATCTTCTTCGCCGGATCTTCGATCCCCTGGTTGAAGTACTCGTTCAACGCCTGCAGACTGTCGGGCGGGATACATTTCCTGGCGGCGTGAGATGTATCCGCGCAGAGAGCCGCGTAGACCCAGGTCTGCTGACCCCGTTTCTTCTTGCCGGCGGCATGGACGCCGCATTCCCGATTGCACTTCACGCACAGCATCAGGGCCATGACGTTCTTCAACGGCACTTCCATCGAGCATTTCTCGCATTTCAGGTCGAACTGGGAAGCCTGATAGTCCGCCAGGTGGCTCCAGAAATGCTCCCCCTCCTGATAGTCGTCGATCGGCGGAACCGGCTCCTGCGAGAAGAAGGAAATCCTCTGCCGGCAGTGGAAGCACCCTTCGATGACAAGGTATCCCCCGCGCAGGTTCGTCATGGACCAGCGATGATTGCAGGCGCTCTTTTTCATGCTGAAACCTCTAACGGTTAATTGTGCAATGGAGTATATCAGACAACTATCTCCTTAGCAACTACAAATGAAACGCAGAAGATTTCTTCCTTTCCGAGCAAAGGCCCGGTCAAAAGGCCCGGTATTGGACTTCGCGAATTGATTTTCCCGATTCGTTCGAGTATCCTAGTGCCCGGCGCGCGAGGTCGAAGGGGGGAACACGAGATCGAATCCGGCGCATTGAATATCCTCGTCGTGGACGACGAGTTAAATATCCGCAAGACGCTCTCGATATGCCTCGAGACGGATGGGCACAGGGTCGTCGGCGTGAGCAATTTCCAGGACGCCCTCGCCGAGGCCTCGAGGAGATCCTTCGATCTCGCGTTCGTGGACTTGCGTCTCGGCGTCGACCACGGCCTCGATCTGATACCGCTGCTGCTCGCGACCACACCATGGCTCAAGATCATCGTCATCACCGCCTACGCCTCGATCGACACCGCCGTCGAGGCGATGCGGCGAGGGGCCACGGATTACATTCCGAAACCATTCACTCCCGCCCAGGTCAAGCTCACCGTGGAGAAGGTTTATGAAATGCGGACGCTCGAGCAGAAGGTGGCGGCGCTCCAGGAAGATCTGAGCCGGTCGAATCCCGAGGTGGATTTCTCGAGCGCGAGCCCGGCGATGCAGCGCGCGGCCAATCTGGCGCGCCAGGCGGCACGGTCCGAGGCCACCATTCTCCTCAGGGGCGAAAGCGGCACCGGCAAGACCGTGCTCGCGCGCGCGATTCACTCGTGGAGCAACCGCGCCGGGAAGCCGTTCAGCATCCTATCCTGCCCCTCGTTCTCCTCGGAGCTTCTCGAGAGCGAGCTCTTCGGGCACATCAAGGGCGCCTTCACGGGGGCCGTCCGCGACAACCCGGGCCGCATCGCGGCGTGCGAGGGAGGCACCCTCGTCCTCGACGAGATCGGCGACCTTCCGCTCTCTCTCCAGCCGAAACTGCTGCGCTTCGTCCAGGACAAGGAGTACGAGCGGGTCGGCGACTATGCGACGCGGAAGGCGGACGTTCGCCTCATCGCGGCCACCAACGTCGACCTGGAGCGGGCGGTTCGCGAGGGGCGATTCCGGGAGGACCTGCTCTATCGTCTCAACGTGATCCAGATCGAAATCCCGCCGCTGCGCGAGCGGCCGGAGGATATCGTGCCGCTCGCGGAGAAGCTGCTCGCGTTCTTTGAAAGAAGAGGTCACCGGCCGATAATCGGCTTCACGCCGGAGGCGATCGAGGCGCTCAAGCGGTACGCGTGGCCGGGCAACGTGAGGGAGCTCAGCAACGTCATAGAGCGAGCCGCTATCCTGGGTCTCGGCGATCGCATCGGCATCGAGCACCTTCCCGCGCTTGCGGCGCTGCGGGACGCGCCTCCCTGCATCGGCGATCTTGTGCCGATCGAGAAGATCGAAGAGCAGCACATCCGCCGGGTTCTCGCGACCGCAAAGACGCTCCAGGAGGCCGCCGAGATACTGGGCATCGATCACGCGACCCTCTGGCGCCGCCGGAAGAAATACGGAATCTGAGAATCCCCGCGAGCCGCCGGGGGCCCGAAGCACCGTTTCAAATTTCAATGGCCCTTCCTCCGCTTCATTGAAAATTGAAACACGCGCTGAGCGGCGGCGCCCAAAACATCCTTATTTATCAATGAGTTGCAGCGAATGGCATTCTGACACGCCGTATGCTATTCCAGAGTCAGATAGGAGGAATAATGCTCGGGCTTCGGCAAAAGCTGTCCTTCGGCTTCGGGGGACTTCTTGTCATACTTCTCTTCATCGGGATTCAGAGCATCCTGTACATCACCCGGCTGGGCGGCTCCATAGACGTGATTCTCAGGGAGAACTACCGGAGCGTCATCGCCTGCCAGGACATGAAGGAGGCGCTGGAGCGAATGGACAGCGGCGCCCTCCTTGTCCTCCTCGGCTACGAGAAGAACGGAGAGGATCTCATCCGGTCGAACGAGGGCGCCTTCGAGAAGGCGCTCACGGTGGAGTTCAACAACATCACGGTGCCGGGTGAGCTCGAGCTCGCGACCCGCATCAAGACCCTGTACGAACGGTACCTGCCGATCATCGCGAACGTGACGGACCCGACGGTGCCGGTTTCCGTGAGACGCGCGCGATACTATAACGAGCTCCTCCCCTTATTCTACAGTACCAAAGGCGCCGCTGATGACGTGCTGAGACTCAACCAGCAGAATATGATCGATATGAACGACCGGGCCCGCGCGAGCGCAGCTTCTGCCCGGCGAGAAATGTACTCTCTTCTCATCGCGGGAACGATGGTCGCGGTCGGATTCATGCTGCTGGCGAGAAGATGGATCCTCCAGCCCATCAACCGGCTCATCGAGTCGGCGGATGAAATCAAGCGCGGCAATCTCGACGTCGTCGTGCTGAAGGACTCGAACGACGAGATAGGGCACCTGTCCGACGCGTTCAACGCCATGGCGGCGAAGTTCCGAGAGTTCCGCCGCTTCGATCAGGCGAAGCTCGCCCGAATCCAGCGGGCGACGCAGCAGGCGTTCGACAGCTTTCCCGAGGCGGTTGCCGTCATCGACCTCGAGGGACAGGTGGAGGTTGCGACGGAGGCGGCGAGAACCGTCTTCGGGCTCATGCCCGGCATCCACATTCACAATCTGCCGTACGACTGGATCGTCGAAATCTGGAACGGCGCGCTCGCCGGCGTTCCGCCCGCGCGGTCCCGCGGGGACGAACGGGCAATCCAGCGCTTCGTGAAGGGAGAAGAGCGCTACTTCCGGCCCGAGGCGGTCCCAATCCTCGACGCAGCGCGGGAGCCGACCGGCGTCGTGCTCGTGCTCCAGGACATCACGCAGCTCCAGCAGCAGAACGAGATAAAGCGCGGTCTCATCTCGACCGTGTCCCACGAGCTGCGCACCCCGCTCGCGTCCATGCGCATGGCAATACACCTGCTTCTCGAAGAGAGGGTCGGCGGCCTCACCGACAAGCAGGTCGAGCTCCTCGTGGCCGCGCGGGAGGACAGCGACCGGCTCAACAGTATTCTCAGCGGCCTCCTGGACATCAGCCGCATCGAGTCGGGAAGACAGCAGATGGAATTCAGGGCGCTCTCCCCCTACGCGATGGCGATGGATGCCATCGAACCGTTCCGGAGAGCCGCCCAGGACCAGGGCGTGACCCTGAATACCGAGCTGCCCGAAGGCCTGCCGGACGTCTGGGCGGATACGACGCGAATCGGTCACGTCTTCGCGAACTTGCTCTCGAACGCGCTCAAGCACACGCCGCCGGGAGGAACGGTGACCGTCTCCGCCGCGCTCGAGAGCGAAGGGATCCAGTTTTCGGTCGCCGATACGGGCACCGGCATACCGCCCGAATACCTCTCCCGCATCTTCGAGCAGTTTTTCCGCATTCCCCGGCAGAAGGGGGAGACCGGAGCGGGGCTCGGGCTGACGATCGTCAAGGAGATCGTGGAAGCCCACGGGGGCACCGTCGGCGCCCGGAGCCAGGTCGGGAAGGGCAGCACCTTCTCGTTCACGCTCAAGCGCGCCGACCTCATTTCGAGGGAGGAGATGTACCGATGATCGACTGTCTCTGCATCGGCATCGCGGTTCTCTTCTTCATACTCTGCGCGCTGTACGTGCGCGCATGCGAGAGGCTCTGAGCATGGCCGATATCGTCATATGCATCATCGGTCTCATACTCATCGGCTATCTCATCGCGGTGATCGTCCGGCCGGAAAGGTTTTGATGGAGCATGATCCCGACCGGCACCTTCGGGTGGATACAACTCGCGCTCTTCATCGCGATTCTCACGGCGCTCACGAAGCCGATGGGGCTCTACCTCGCGCGCGTCCTCGACCCGGACGGGAGAACGTTTCTCGATCCGGCGCTGCGCCCGGTCGAGCGTCTCATGTACCGTCTCTTCGGCATCGACCCGAAGACTGAGCAGCCGTGGCAGAGCTACGCGGCCTCTCTCATAGCCTTCAGCCTCGTCGGATTACTGTTCACCTACGCGGTTCTGCGGCTGCAGAACCACCTTCCCCTCAATCCACAGGGGTTCGGCCCGGTGAGCGCCCCTCTTGCCTTCAACACCGCGGCGAGCTTCACGACGAACACGAATTGGCAGAACTACGCGGGTGAAGCGGCTCTTTCGTACCTCTCGCAGATGGCGGCCCTCGTGTTCCACAACTTCGTCTCGGCCGCCATGGGGATCGCGGTAGCGGCCGCGCTCGTCCGCGGCATCGCCCGGCATTCGGCCAAGACGATCGGAAACTTCTGGGTCGATCTCGTGAGGGTGAACCTCTACCTGCTGCTGCCGCTCTCCCTCGCCTTTGGGCTGTTCCTCATCTCGCAGGGCGTCATTCAGAACTTCAAGCCGTACGCGACGATCGCCGGGCAGACGATCGCCCAGGGACCCGTCGCGTCGCAAGCGGCGATCAAGCTTCTCGGCACGAACGGCGGCGGCTTCTTCAACGCGAACGCCGCCCACCCGTTCGAGAACCCGACACCTCTTTCCAATTTCGTGCAGATGCTCTCGATGGTGCTCGTCTCGAGCGGCCTCACCTACTACCTCGGCCGCTCGGTTCGGAGTCAGCGCCACGGATGGGCGGTCTGGGCAGCCATGATGATTCTTTTCCTCGGCACATTCATGGTCGCATGGAGCGCCGAGAATGCGGGCAATCCCCGTGTGGCGGCGCTCGGCGTCGACACCTCGCAGGGGAACATGGAGGGAAAAGAGGTCCGCTTCGGCGCCTTCAACTCCGCGCTCTTCGCCACGGTGACGAGCGCCACCTCCTGCGGAGCGGTGAACTCGATGCACGACTCGTTCACGCCGCTCGGCGGATTGGTCCCCCTCTTCAATATTCAGCTCGGGGAGGTGATCTTCGGCGGCACCGGGGCGGGACTTTACGGAATGCTCCTTTTCGTCGTGCTCGCCGTGTTCCTCACGGGGCTCATGGTGGGCCGCACCCCCGAGTATCTCGGCAAGAAGATCGAGCCCTACGAGGTGAAGGCGAGCGTGCTCGCCGTCATGATCTCGATCCTCGCGATCCTCGGCTTCGCGGCGTGGGCGGCGGCGAGCCCCTGGGGTCCCGCGGGCACGGCGAATCGCGGACCGCACGGTCTCAGCGAGATGCTCTATGCGTACTCATCGGCCGCCGGAAACAACGGGAGCGCCTTCGCGGGGCTGAACGGCAACACCGGCTGGTACAACGTCACCCTCGGCCTCGCGATGCTTTTCGGGCGATTCTTCATGATCGTGCCGGTGCTCGCCCTCGCCGGGAGCCTCGCGGGCAAGAAGCTGATCCCTCCGAGCGGCGGGAGCTTCCCCGTCTGGGGGCCGGTGTTCACTCTCATCCTCATCGGAACGGTCCTGATCGTCGGCGCGCTCACGTTTCTTCCGGCGCTCGCGCTGGGGCCCATCGTCGAGCACTTCCTGATGACGGGCTCGGGGGTTCTCTACTAGAGGAGCTCGAAGAATGGCTGCACGGACACACTCCCTCTTCGATCGCGAGATCATCGCGCACGCCATGATCGACGCGCTGAAGAAGCTCAACCCCCTGTCGCTCGTGAAGAACCCCGTCATGTTCGTGACCGAGGTGGGCGCCGCAATCACGACGATCGAGCTCGTCCTGCGCCGCGGTGACGAGCCCGCCCGCTTCGTCCTGCAGATATCGCTGTGGCTCTGGTTCACCGTGCTCTTCGCCAACTTCGCGGAGGCCATGGCCGAGGGGCGAGGAAAGGCGCAGGCGCGCGCGCTCCGAAAGACCCGCACGCAGGTCACGGCGCACCTCCTCCGGAAGCAGGACGCCCCGGAGGACGTCGCGGCCGAGCAGCTGAGAAAGGACGACCTCGTGCTCGTCTCCGCGGGGGAGATCATCCCGGCGGACGGCGAGATCATCGAGGGTGTCGCAACGGTCGACGAGTCCGCCATAACCGGGGAATCCGCCCCCGTGATACGTGAAGCCGGAGGGGACCGGAGCGCCGTGACGGGGGGCACGCGGGTGCTCTCCGACCGGATCATCGTGCGGGTCACCGCGAATCCCGGCGAGAGCTTCCTCGATCGCATGATCGGACTCGTCGAGGGCGCCCAGCGCCAGAAGACGCCCAACGAGATTGCGCTGACGATTCTTCTCGCGGCGTTGACCATCATATTTCTCGTCGTCATCATCACACTGAAGCCGTTCGGTCTCTATTCGGGCCTGTCGTTCTCGGTGACGGTCCTCGTCGCGCTCCTCGTGTGTCTGATCCCGACGACTATCGGAGGGCTCCTCAGCGCCATAGGCATCGCGGGGATCGATCGAATGGTCCAGAAAAACGTTCTCGCGATGAGCGGCCGGGCCGTCGAAGCGGCCGGCGACGTCGACGTGCTGCTTCTCGACAAGACGGGGACGATCACGCTCGGGGCCCGCCACGCGTCGGAGTTCCTCCCCGCTCCCGGCGTCAGCATCGACGAGCTGGTCGACGCCGCGCAGCTCGCTTCGCTCGCCGACGAGACCCCCGAAGGGAGAAGCATCGTGGCGCTCGCGAAGACGCATGGGCTGCGAGGGCGCTCGATCGCGGAGATGGCCGGCGCCAAGTTCATCCCCTTCTCGGCGCAAACGAGGATGAGCGGCGTCGATCTCGAGGGACGGCGAATCCGGAAGGGGGCGCCTGACGCGATACGGGGCTTCGTCGGGAGGGATCTGCCGCACGAGGTCCGGGGGGCGACCGACTCGATCTCATTCTCGGGCGGCACGCCGCTCCTCGTCGCCGACGCCGAAAGGGTCCTCGGGACCATTCATCTGAAGGACATCGTGAAGGGCGGGCTCAAGGACCGCTTCGAACGGTTCCGGGCGATGGGAATCAGAACCGTGATGATAACGGGGGACAATCCTCTGACCGCGGCCGTGATCGCGCGGGAAGCGGGCGTGGACGATTTCATCGCGGAGGCCAGGCCCGAAGACAAGCTCGCCCTCATCCGCAAGGAGCAGGCGGCGGGGCGCCTCGTCGCGATGACCGGCGACGGAACGAACGACGCTCCCGCGCTCGCCCAGGCCGACGTCGGGGTCGCCATGAACACGGGGACCCAGGCGGCGAAGGAAGCGGGAAACATGGTGGACCTCGACTCGAATCCGACGAAGCTGATCGAGGTCATCGAGATCGGCAAGCAGATGCTCATCACGAGGGGCGCCCTGACCACCTTCAGCATCGCGAACGACGTCGCGAAATACTTCGCGATCATTCCGGCGATGCTCGTGCCCGTGTTCCCGGTCATCTCGCCGCTCAACATCATGCATCTCGGCTCGCCCATGAGCGCCGTCCTGAGCGCCGTCATTTTCAACGCGCTCATCATCGTCGCGCTCATTCCCCTCGCGCTGAGGGGGGTGCGCTTTCACCCGGTGGGAGCCAGCACGCTTCTGAGACACAATCTCCTGATCTACGGCCTCGGGGGCATCATCGCCCCGTTTCCAGGGATCAAGCTCGTCGACATGCTCATCAACGCGCTGCATCTCGTATAGGAGAATATGAGCGGAATATCCGGCACGAAACGGCTCTTCGCCGTAATCCTCGTCTCTCTGAGGGCGACCGCGGCCCTCGCAGTGGTGCTATGCTGCGTCTACCCTCTCGCGCTCTGGGCGCTCGGACAGGGGATCTTCCCTGCCAGGGCGAACGGTTCGTTCGTCGTGCGGGACGGCCGCGTGATCGGGTCGCGTCTCATTGGCCGCTCCTTCTCGGGACCGGGCTACTTTCACCCGCGGCCTTCCGCCGCGGGCGCGGGATACGACGCCGCGGCCTCAGGCGGAAGCAACCTCGGGCCCCTGTCCGCCGCGCTCGTGGGAGAGACCGCGGCCCGCGTGCGCGCCTACCGGCTCGAGAATGATCTGGCGCCCGGCGCGCTCGTGCCCGCCGACGCCGTGACGTCGTCGGCAAGCGGCCTCGACCCGCACATCAGCGCGGCGAACGCCGAGATCCAGGGAAGACGCGTCGCGCGCGCGCGGGGATTGAGCGATGAGGAGATCAGCGGGTTCATCGAGCGGAGCACGGAGGGCCGCGACCTGTGGCTTCTCGGGGAGAAACGCGTGAACGTCCTTCTGCTGAACGCGGCTCTCGACGCTGCGTCGAGGCGACACGAAGATCGCGCCGTTCCAGAGGGGAAATGATCCGTCATGGCTGAAGACAGGGCGAACTCCTTTCTCAGAATAATCCGCCGCGCCCAGCGCGGACGGCTGAAGGTGTACCTCGGGTACAGCGCGGGAGTGGGCAAGACCTACCAGATGCTCCAGGAGGGCCACCGCCTCAAGGAGCAGGGCATCGACGTCGTGATCGGGCTCCTCGAGACGCACGGCCGGGTCGATATCGCGAGGCTCGCCGAGGGGCTCGAGGTCGTCGCGCGGCGCCGGCAGGACTATCACGGCATAACCGCCGAGGAAATGGACGCCGACGGGGTCCTCGCCCGCAAGCCGGAAGTCGCGCTCATCGACGAGCTCGCCCATACGAATCTTCCGGGGAGCCGGAATCCCAAGCGATACGAGGACGTTCAGGACATACTCGCGGCCGGAATACACGTCATCACGACGTTGAACGTCCAGCATCTCGAAAGCCTTTACAATACGGTCGAGAAGGCGGTCGGCGTGAAAGTGCGCGAACGTCTCCCCGATTCCATCCTCGCCGAGGCGGACCAGATCGTCGACGTCGACCTGAGCTCGGAGGATCTGCGAAGACGTCTCGAGGACGGAAAGATCTACCCGGCCGAGCGCATCGAGACGGCGCTCGCGAATTTCTTCCAGGCGTCCAACCTCGAGAAGCTCCGCGAGCTGACGCTCCGCGAGCTCGCCTCCCAGATCGACCTGAGAAGACGCGAGGCCCCTCCGGACGAGACCGACGCCGCGCCCGACCAGGTGATGGTCTGTCTCAGCTCGCGCGGTCCGAACAGCGAGAAGCTCCTCAGATACGCCTCGCGGCTCGCGGGAAAGCTGAACCGGAATTGGTACGCCGTGTACGTCAAGACGCGCGCGGAGGAAGCGACCGTCATCGACGCACAGGCGCAGCGTCTCCTTTCCGACGTATTGACGCTCGCCAAGCAGCTCGGGGCCATGGTCTTCACGTACACCGGGGAGGACATCGCCGACACAATTCTGAAGTTCGCGCAGGAATACCGCGTCGGGCATATCGTGGTCGGCAGCCCGAGCCCGAAACCGCTGTGGCAGCGATTCGGAAAGAACGCGAACATCGCGAGAAATCTCATCCGGAGCGCGCGGGGCGTGAACGTCATTCTCGTCGATACCCGCCCCGAGCCATCGCCTGTCCCGGCCCGCCCCGTCGCGGCGGCGGGAGTCGCAACGGCGGAGAGATCCCCTGCCGTCACTCCGGATACGGCCGCGCGCCCCCCTCAGCTGTCGCTGAGCCGGCTCCTCTCCCCCCGGCAGGTGGTCATCTGGGATTCACCCGTCTCGAAAGAGACGGTTATCAGGACCCTCGCCGGCACCGTCCGGCAGGAGTCTCAGGCCGGTGACACCGAACAGCTGTTCGAGAACATACTGGAACGAGAGGCTCAAGGGTCGACTTTCCTGAACGAGGGGGCCGCCTTCCCTCATGCGCGTGTGAGCGGGCTCTCCGCTCCCGTTGTGGCGCTCGGCCTCACGAAGGGAAGCGTCTCGGATGTCTCCACTGAGAAGCCGATCGAGATCGTGTTCCTGATTCTCTCCCCCGCCGAGACCCCCGACGCGCAGGTGCGCGTTCTCGGCCTCGCGAGCAGGGCGGCCCAGAGCCGGCATCTCCTCCAGGCGCTCAGGGACACCCGGACTCCCGAAGAGGCGATCAATGTAATCCGCGATTGGGAGCGACCCGAGGATGCCGCCGGCGATGGCCCGACCGGCCCCGGGGGTTCGGAAACGATATGAAAGCGGGAGGGCCCCACTATTGACTTGACGAGAGGGCCCCTTTTCGTTCACCATTGACAGCCCAACGATCGTCGCACAAGAAGGAGAGCCGCATGGCGTTCAGGTTGTTCCCGAAGGAATTCAACTTCTTCGATCTCTTCGACAGGCAGGTGGATAACGCCATCGAGGCGGCGGTGCTGTTCAGGGAGCTCGCGCTGAAGGGTACGGTCGACGCGGCGTCTCTCAGCAAGATGGAGGAGATCGAGCATAAGGGGGACGAGGCGACGCACGGCATCATCGAGCACCTCAACAAGACCTTCATCACCCCCTTCGACCGCGAGGATATCCACAAGCTCGCGACCGAGCTCGACGACGTCATCGACATGATCAACACGATCGTGAGCCGCCTGCGCGTGTACAAGCTCATGGGCGTGAACAAGAACCTCATCGAATTCTCCTCGGTCATCGAGCAATCGGTTCGCGGTGTGGCGTGCGCGGTCAAGGGCCTGCGCAAGCTGAAGGATTCGGCGTCGATCATGAACTCGTGCGTGGAGGTCAACCGCCTCGAGAACGTCGGCGACTCGATGCGGGACGAGATGCTCGCGGACCTCTTCGAGACCGAAAAGGATCCGATCGCCGTGATCAAATGGAAAGAGATCTATCAGGACGCGGAAACCGTTCTCGACGTCTGTGAAGACGTCGTAAACGTGGTGGAATCAATTCTCGTCAAGCAAGCCTAGCACATGACGATTACGATCATCATCCTCATCGCGCTGGCCCTCTTTTTCGATTTTCTGAACGGCTTTCACGATTCGGCAAACTCCATCGCGACGGTCGTCTCCACGCGCGTGCTTCCTCCCCGCTACGCCGTGGCCTGGGCCGCGTTCTTCAACTTCGTCGCTTTTCTCATCTTCGGGCTGCACGTCGCCAACACGATGGGCAAGGGCATCATCGACATCAATGTCGTGGACAAGGGGATCATCTTCGGGGCGCTCGCGGGAGCATGCTCATGGGATCTCATCACGTGGTACCTGGGCCTGCCGACGAGCTCGTCGCACGCTCTCATCGGCGGAATGATCGGCGCCACGCTCGTGAAGTCCGGCCCCCAGGCGCTCATGTGGCACGGGATCCTCAAGACGGTCGCGTTCATCTTCGTCTCGCCCGTGGCGGGGCTCGTGCTCGCGTTCGTAATCGGAAAGGCCGTATACTGGCTTTTCCGCAGGAGCGCCCCGCTTGGGGTCGATCACATCTTCAGGAAGGGACAGCTCGTGTCCGCCGCCCTCTACAGTCTGGGACACGGCGGCAACGACGCACAGAAGACAATGGGGATTATCTCGGGGCTTCTCTTCAGCACGGGGCTCATGGGCGCTAAATTCCACGTTCCCCTCTGGGTCGTGCTCAGCTGCCACGCGGCCATCGCGCTCGGCACGATGCTCGGGGGGTGGCGCATCGTCAAGACGATGGGGCAGCGGGTGGCGAAGCTCAAGCCGGTCGACGGCTTCTGCGCGGAAACAAGCGCGGCGATCATGCTCATCATCTCCACGAATCTCGGGATACCCGTCAGCACGACGCACACGATTACCGGAGCGATCATGGGCATCGGATCCCTCAAACGACTCAGCGCCGTTCGCTGGGGAGTCGCGGGGCGGATCGTCTGGGCATGGGTGCTCACTATTCCCTGCTCCGCGTTGATCGCGGCGCTCGCATACGCTATAGCCGTCGGTCTTTCGCGGGCAAGATAGCGCCCGGCCTATTTGCCCTTCTCAGGAGCCTTCGGCGGAGCCTTGATCGAGGCGGTGTACGCGACGAGGTCCGCGAGCCCCTGATCGTCCCAGGCGAGCGCCGTTCCCTTCAACGGGGTGATGATGCACCAGTTGACCATCTGATCGAGCGTGACGACCCTGTTCGACATCATGAAATATTTCGGGTACTTGCACGCGAGGTTGTCGAACGCCTTTATGGTCATTTTCCCCATCTGTCCGTCCTTCGTGCCTCCCTCGACGTGACAATCGTTGCAGCTCTTGCCCGTGGTGCCGAGCTTCGGATCGCTGAAGAGCGCCTTCCCGTGCTCGATCGACCTCAGGAGCTCGGCTTTCGGATTGATGTCCGACATCTGCTGCTGCTGGGCCCTCAGCGCGGCGAACGCGAGAGAGAAGGAAAGGACGACAAGCAAGACGACGAGTCTTCTCATGCTCTATCACCTGCCTTTCGAGATTGGATTCTTGGTGGAGGTTATCCCCTGCGTCTATTAGAAACCTCCTTCTCCGCGTAGTCAACGGTTCTCTTAAGCCTTGACTCGGAGAGCATCTTTAATCAGAATCCTGAGCGCTTTCAACAAGGAGGAGAACCATGAGAAATCTTGTCATCTTCGCCCTCATCGCCGCACTTCTCGCCGGCGCCGTCGGGTGCGCGAGCCTGAGCAAGACGAAGGAAGGCACGGCGATCGGGGCCGGCGCCGGAGCGGTCATCGGCGGCCTCATCGGAAATCAGACGGGGCATACCGCGCTCGGGGCGATCCTCGGGGCGGCCGTCGGCGGCGCGGCGGGGGCCTACATCGGCAACTACATGGACAAGCAGGCCGAGGAGATGCAGAAGGACATCCAGGGCGCGAAGATCGAGCGCGTCGGGGAGGGCATCAAGATCACCTTCGATTCGGGCATCCTCTTCGACGTCGACAAGGCGGAGCTGAAACCGGTGGCCAAGGATAATCTCACGAAGATGGCCACGATTCTCAACAAGTATCCCGACACGAACGTCCTCATCGAGGGCCACACCGATTCGACGGGCACGTACGAGCACAACCTCGCCCTTTCGAAGGAGAGGGCGCAGTCCGTCGCCAACTTCTTGGCCGGGCTCGGCGTCAATCCGTCGCGCTTCGCGACGATGGGGTACGGTCCTTCGCAACCCGTCGCCCCGAACACGATCGCCGACGGGCGGCAGCAGAATCGCCGCGTCGAGCTCGCCGTCATGGCGAACGACAAGCTCAAAAAGGCGGCGGAGAAGCAGACGAGCGGCGGCTGATTGATTTCGCGCAATCGATCTCGACGACGGCCGGGCGATCGAGCGCATCGTCGCCCGGCCGTTTTCATGTGCTGCCGGCCGTTCCGATTTGTCGTTGACACCCGAGGCGCCCTTCGACTACGATTCCCCCGCAACATATCTTCAGGTGCTCGCGAGGAGCCGAACAGGGAAGAGGGTGAAAATCCCTCACGGACCCGCCACTGTGAATGGCGAGCCTTCCGCCCGAAACCACTGGCGCTCTGAGCTGGGAAGGGGGCGGGGGGCGCTTGAGCCACAAGTCAGGAGACCTGCCTGGAGAATCCAACTACCCGGACCTCTTCGAGGAACGAGAGGAAGGAGCCCCATGTCCATCATTAAATCCGCGCAGGTTTCCATCGCAGTCGGCGTCCTATTGCTGATCAGTTCCGCCGCGCTCGCCGAGGGGGACACGGATCAGAAGATCTATCCCGGCCCGGAGATCGTCGTGACGGCGACGCGTATCGAGTGGCCCGTCGAAAAGACGGCGAGCTTCATCACGGTCATATCGCGAAAAGACATCGAACGGCGGCACGCGGAGAGCGTCGGAGAGCTCCTCCAGTCGTTCGCCGGGCTCGACGTCGTTCAGTCCGGCAGCCGGGGAAAGGCTTCGAGCATCTTCATCCGGGGCGCCAACAGCAACCAATGCCTCGTCATGCTCGACGGCGTGCCCGTCAACGATCCGACGACGGGCGCCTTCGATTTTTCCGAGATCTCGCCCGCCAACATCGAACGAATCGAGATCGTCCGCGGCCCGCACGGAATTCTCTACGGATCGAGCGCTATCGGGGGCGTCGTCAATATCATCACCTCGACCGGAACGGAAGGAACGAAGAGGAGCGCGTCGCTCGCGGGAGGCTCGTACCGGACGGCCGAGGGCGCGATCTCGCTCTCGGGCGGGGAGAAGTCGTACCATTACTCCTACACCCTCTCGGGCGCGAGGTCGGACGGGCTCGGGACGAACGATTTCTACAGGAACACGGCCTTCTCGGGTGCCGCCTCGAGCCGCCTGACCGCGACCTCCGACGTTTCTCTCACGCTCCGCTACAGCCAGGGTGACATCGGCCTTCCCGGGCCCCGCTTCGCCCCCGACCCGAACGCCGAGCAGAGCGGCGGGCAATTTCTCGTTTCCGCGTCATACCGCCAGTTCGTATCCGGCATCTGGAGCTACACCCTTCGGACCTCCTTCATGTCCCGCGAGATAACCTGGAAAGATCCCGTCGACGCGCTCGACAGCGGGCCCTTCGTCGGCGACGGATTCTCGGAAATCAACTCCCGCGTCGACAACGTCGCGTGGCAGAACGACCTGCACTTCACCGACAACCTATGGCTGATCTCCGGGGCCGAATGGAAGGGCGAGCAGACGACGAACAGCGGGTACTCCCCGTTCGGGACAACGAGCTTCGACGACCGGATCGGAAACGTCGGCATCTTCGCGAACGGGATTTCGAACTTCAAGGGCGCCCCGACGGTATCGGCGGGGGTCCGGCTCGACGACCACACCGAGTTCGGCGCGGTCGCGACCTACAAGTTCTCGCTCGCGTATCCGGTTCCACGAACGGGGACCACCGTCAAGGGATCGATCGGCACAGGGTTTCGGGCCCCGAGCCTGAACGAGCTCTATTACCCCGGCTACGGCAACCGCGATCTCCAGCCGGAGCGGACGCAGGGGTACGATCTCGGCCTCCGCCAGGAATTCACGGGAGCGCGCGCCTCGGTCGAGCTCGCCTATTTCGCGAACTCGTACCGCAACCTGATCACCTCCAACCCGGTGACGTGGCTCGCGGACAACATCGGGAGGGCGCGCAGCAGCGGCGTCGAGTTCGAGTCGTC